>DAOWKG010000003.1 GCA_030639985.1 Desulfuromonadaceae bacterium | reverse complement strand
GCTTATCTTTTGCCCGAGTCATGAGAATAAAATCGGCACGCTGCAAAGATTTTGAAAATTCGCGTAAATTTCCTGCCGGTAACGGCCAACCATTCCCCAAGGGCCGGTCTGAATCAAGTAGCACTAAATCAACATCACGCTTTACGGCTCGATGCTGAAAACCATCATCCAATATAATCACATCGATAGTTCCATCGACTTCAGCCACTTTAATTCCAGCAACCCGTTTTTTGGCAATAATAACCAGACATTGTGGATTCCGTAATGCCAGAAGGTAGGGTTCATCGCCGCATTCAGCCGCAGACATCAGCATCCCATCGGGAGTAGAAACAATCCCGACAGCCCCGCTAAAACTACCCGAGTAACCACGACTGACAATTGCCGGACGCTTTCCCTGCAGCAAAAATTCTTTTACCAGCCAATCAACCACCGGGGTTTTACCGGTTCCGCCGACAGCGATATTACCAACCGAAATTACCGGCAGGCTTGATTGGTAGGAAGAAAACCAACCGTAATCGTAACAACAATTACGAATCCAAGAAATAATCCCATAACCAAATGCAACTGGCTTGAGCAGCAACAACAAAGTACGTTCATAGCTGTTTGTCCCCCCAGATACTACTAGCCGATGGTGCAATTCTGCGAGGTTCATCATTTTAATGCTTTGGATATATGGCGCATGGTACGTTCAGTTGTGCCAGCATTTTCTGCAATTAAAGAACTGCCAGCAGCACCCATAGCCCTCGACCGTACTGGATCATTTAATATAATAACACTTTGTCGTACCAGCCCCTGGCAATTATCAACCTTGACACCGGCACCGGCACGAATCAGCTTAGCTGAAATCTCTTTGAAGTTATTTATGTGCGGTCCAAACAAAACCGGTTTTGATAACAATGCCGCTTCCAACAGGTTGTGTCCGCCAATCGGCACCAAACTACCACCGACAAAAACCAGGTCTGCGACACTATAAAAGTCGAGCACTTCACCAAGGGTATCAACCAACATGACATCACCGGGGGATAGTAAATCGTCTTCCTGCTGCAATTCAGTCCGGAGTCGATAATTAAACTCCATTTCTTTCATTAGGGATTGGACTTCTCGTTTACGCTCAGGATGACGCGGGATTAAAACCAGCAGCAGATCACGATCAATTTGTGTCGCAATTTGGCGATAAGCCTCAAGTAACTGTTTTTCTTCCTTATCATGGGTACTACCAGCAACCATGATAGCCACCTGTTCTGGCAACCGATAGTGATCCTTTTTCTGGCTTACCTCCGCTGCAGAGATATCAATCAAATCATGATCAAACTTAAGGTTACCGGTATTCTCTACCCGAATGTCTGGCGCTCCGAGAACTGTAATCCGTTCGGCATCGGTCTGTGACTGCATACAAAACGATGAAAACCGATCGAGAATCGGGCGGAGTAAAAAACGGGCAAATTTGTAGCGGGGAAATGAACGATCAGATATGCGTCCATTTACCAGAATCAATGGGACGCCAAGCAAATGTGCCTGATGGGTAAAATTAGGCCATATTTCGGTCTCGACAATAACAATCAGCTCTGGATCAACTGCCATTATTGCCTTACGTACCGACCAAGGAAAATCGAAGGGGAAAAACAGACACAGATCAATCAGTTTTTCTTCCAAGGCAATTGCGTGACCGGTTTCGGTCACATTGGTAACCAAGATCTGATACTCTGGGTATTTTGCATGAATTTGTTTGATCAGCGGCATTGCTGCCCGAGTTTCTCCCACTGAAACGGCATGAATCCAGATGGTTTTTTTGCTTTGAAAGGCATCCAACTGTTGCGGTGAATAATTACCCAACCGTTCACGGATGCCGCGTCGACTTTTCCCATAACGCAAACCACGCAATAGGTAGTAAGGGACCAAAAATAGCACCGATAGGAGCAATAATAGATTATACGGCAGATAGACCATACGATTCCAAACGTGCTTCAGCTTGTCGCTGGTTAGTTTCCATTGCAGCTAGCAGGCGCTGACGAAAAACTTCAACCCCAGCTTCCTTATCAAAATACAGCGGTTCACCAAAAGAATAAATTCCCCGGCCAAAAGGATAAGGCAATAGAAACCGATCCCATGATTTAAACCGATGCCCGTTACTACAGACAAACGCCATTGGGATCACTGGTCGTCCACTCATCCGCGCCAGTTGCACGATCCCATCTTTAAGTACATGGCGTGGCCCTTTAGGACCATCTGGAGTCAAAACAATATCAACTGGCTCTTTACACAAATCCAGCATCTGTTTAAAAGCAGCCCGCCCACCCCGGGAAGAAGAACCTCGAACGGTATCATGAGCAAAATATTTCATAGTTCGAGTCAGAAGTTCGCCATCTTTTGAAGCACTGATCAGCAGTTTTGCATGTTTTTTGGGGTACCCGAACACCAACAATAATAACTGATCATGCCAAAAAGGGATAAGAACCTGTTCCCCTTGTTCCCAGACGATCCGAAGATTTGCCTCGCCCAAAGTTTCGGTACGCAACAAAAAATTAATGAGCAACATCACTCGTGATGCGACAAACGGAACAATCGCTAAAAGTATCTTATCACCGACTTTCATTAATTCTGTTCCCCAAACTGGGCATCACAAAGGCGCTTGTACAAACCATTGGCTTCAAGCAGTTGCTGATGGGTTCCAGACTCGGCAATCCGACCTTTATCAAGCACCAGAATACGATCCGCATGAATAATAGTCGAAAGGCGGTGGGCAATGACAAACGTAGTTCGATGCTGCATTAAATTGGCCAGTGCCCGTTGGACGATAGTTTCACTTTCGGTATCCAGTGCACTAGTTGCTTCATCGAGTAACAGGATCGGGGCATCACGTAAAATAGCTCTGGCAATACAGATTCGCTGCCGTTGTCCACCTGACAATCTTACCCCGCGATCACCGATAACGGTTGCATAACCATCTGGCATTTCCATGATAAAATCGTCGGCAAACGCCATCTGGGCCACTTTTCGTACCTCAGCCTCGCTCGCTTCAGGATTGGAATAACGGATATTGTTCAACAAAGTATCGTGAAACAGAAATGTTTCCTGATCTACCAGAGCAATCTGCTGTTTCAAACTTTCCTGAGTAACATGAGCAATATCCTGACCGTCAATGGTAATCCGCCCCCGGTTTGGATCATAGAAACGTGCCAGTAGCCCCACCAGTGTCGACTTACCGGCACCACTAGAACCAACCAGGGCAACCGTTTCTCCCGGAGCAACAGCGACAGAGAAGTCACTCAATATCAAATCGGCATCGTAGCCGAAATCAACCGCTTCGAAACAAACCTGACCACGAACATTACGTAACTCGACCGCTTCGGGTATATCGCTGATATCGACAGGATTATCAAGTAGCTCAAACACCCGTTCGGCGGCACCGACCGCTCTTTGAATCACATTATTGGTCTTGATCAGGCGTTTCATCGGGCCGTACATCATCCCCATGGCGGTGATAAATGAAAGCAACTGACCTTGAGACAGTTCGCCATTCATAACCCGCTGTAACCCGTACCACAAAACCCCGGCAGCACCAAATGATGCCAGTATTTCCATAATCGGAGCCGTAGCAGCATCATAGCGGATAACTTTTTTTACCCGCTGGTAATAGCTGCGGTTTTCGGTCTGGAACTTTTCTTTTTCCATCCCTTCAGTACCAAATGCTTTTACCACTTTGATACCACTGAATGATTCCTGCAAGATAGCAGTCAAAGTCCCCATATTGGATAAACTTTTGCGCACATATTTTTTGATCCGCCGACCGATATACGAGGCCGGCAAGACCGCAACCGGTAGCACCACAAACGCCACTATAGCTAAGCGCCAGTCGTTATAAAAAAGTAACGATATCATCCCGATCAGGGTGAGACCCTCACGTAAAACAGCCACCAGCTCATCTGCTGCTGATTTCTGCAACATCCCGATATCGTTGAGTATACGCGATACAACATTACCTGATGGGGTTTTGGCATAATAACCCATCGACAGATCAAGAGCGTGACCAAACACGTCGTTGCGCAAATCCTGTACCACCATTTGGCCAGCTGTTTTTATGAAGTATTCTTGCACGTAGCGGGAAATACCCTTAACGGCAGCCAAGGCAATCACCACCATAGCCGCCATATTAACCAGCTCCATCGTCTGTTTAGCCAAAACATAATCGATCAGCGGTTGTACCAGTTTGGCAATAGCGACATCGGTTCCAGCTACGCCCAGTGATGCGAACATCGCCAGCATAATCCGGCGGGTATAAGGTCTGGAATATGTCAACAGGCGGCGATACACCTGCCCAGTCTGTGTTACCACTTAGTTTTGATCCTCATTGCGGCGGTGAGTTTTTTGTCCAATCAGTTCACTAGCCATTTCAGCGACACGGTTCGAACAACCCGGCTCCCCCAGCCGTTTTTGGACAAAAGCCAACCCTTGGGTCATACGACGACGATAATCTTGGTCACTTAGTATCATTTCTATCTCAGTAAATAGGCGCTCCGG
>DAOWKG010000265.1 GCA_030639985.1 Desulfuromonadaceae bacterium | reverse complement strand
GTGGGTGTAAGATAATTGTAACTATTCAGCTTGATGGTCTCGCAACGCCCATAGCAAGGGACGCATTGAACCCATCCTTGGGGCTTGTTGTTGCCATCCATGGCAACAACAAGCCCTTGCCATGGACGTCACGAGCCCATCTGGAAAATGTGCTGAACAGTTACAGATAATTTAATGGGGTGTGGTTATTCCACAATATCGTTGCCATCGACATAGACGGCATGACCTTCTCCCGCATTAAATACGGCCTGATAATCGCCAGTCGGCTTTTTGAAGTTCACTTCGCTGTACTCGCTCATTTTCGTTTTCAGGATCACCTTGCCCTTTTGCCCAACCCGGAATTCAACGCCACTGGCACTGCTGCCATCGCTGAATCCCCCTTCGCAGGTGATGGTTCCGTCCCCTTCATCAAAGCATGACATCAGGGCGGTATGGGCAAGGGCGGTTGATAATGAAAACATCAGAAGAATTGTTGTAAGCATGGCGATCTTTTTCATCGTATATCCTTTCATTGTGATTTTCCGACCTGCCAGCCGGATTGTTTGGTTTTGATCAGTGCCAGAATAAGTGTCAGCAGGACGGCGCTGAGATAAAAACTAGCCATCATTTCAATGCCGCTCCAATTGAATTGCAGCGCCAGGGAAAAGAAGAGGGTTGAGAGAATAATGCCCATAGTGATCGGGAAGAAGATGGCAAACAGCATCCACTTGTAGGAGTTGGACTGCAGTTTCACTACGACCATGGTGGCGATACATGGCGGTGTAAGAATCATGAACAGCAGCATGGAAACCGCATGAATCTGGGTGTAGGCACCATCCTGTGCAATCGATTCTTCCGGGCTCAAGTTCGATCTTCCCTTCTCGTAAATTGACCCCAGTGTTGCTACAGCACTTTCACGGGCGGCAAAAGAACTCAAAAATGCAATATTGACCCGCCAGTCAAATCCCGCATACTGAGTTAACGGTTCCAAGGCGCGACCAAACATGCCGAGAAATGAATTGGTGATTTTCTCATTCTTCATTTCAATCTGTAGCTTCTTGTTGACTCTGGATAGTTTTCGGATCGCTTTGTTGATCTTTTTTGCATCCTTATCCTGCGGGCGAACCAGAGGGAAAAGTTTCGGGTTTTCTGTCAAATATGCTTCATCCAGAGAGGCGACAGCACTCTTCGTCTTGGTCAGCATCCGTCTTGCCTTGTAGCTGTCGTACAGGTTAACCAGTTGAGATACCTCGAACCTTTCATCGATGAGTGGATAGTATTCAGTCTTCTGCACCTTTTTATCAAAGGCACTTAGTGCTTGGTCGGTCTGCTGAGAAAACTCGACCATCTTTTCAGCAGAAATACCCGGGTACTGGAGCAGGGCAAACAAAACGACAGCGACGGCAAGGACGATCGTCATAACCTTCTTGATATAGAGCCAGACCCGCTGAAATGCCCTGAGCAGAACACTTTTGAGCATCGGCAAATGATAGGGAGGCAACTCCATGATAAAGGGCGCTGTTTCCAGGTTGCTCAGTAAGGTAGAAGTCAACAGGCGTGCCACTATCAGGGCGATAAATAATGTGACCGTGGAGACGAAAAACATCATTAGGGCCATATCTTCTTTGAAAAAAGCGCCAAGCAGTAAGGTGTAAAAGGGAACTTTGGCCAGGCAGTTCATGTAGGGAACGGTCAGGATGGTGGCCAGTCGGGCTCGCTCATCCGCAATTCCCTTGGTCGCCATCACTCCGGGGACGGCGCAGCCACCGACAAGGGCGCCCCCGAGAATCAGAGGCAGGGTTGATTGACCATGCAGGCCGAATTTTCTAAAAACCCGATCGAGGATAAACGCCATTCTGGGCATATAACCAACATCTTCGAGAACCGCAATCAGGGCAAACAGGATGAAGAAAATTGGAACGTAGTTCAACAGTGCAATGGCACTGTTGGTCATCCAGATTCCGAAATCGGTTATCAGGGGAACATCGATAAATTCTGCTGTGGGCAGGGTGGCGATAACCCAGTTTTTTAATGTGGCCAGTAGTGGCCAGGTGTAGTTGGTGAGTTTGTAGCCCCAGACAATCGACAGCTGGTAAATTAAATAGACGACCATTCCCAGAATCGGAAATGCCAGCCATTTGTTGAGAATAATCCTGTCAAGTTTAGAGGTCAGGGTATCGGCATTCTGGTTTTTTTCGGTAACGCATTTGTGATAGACAAGATCTGCGCTGTCGTAGCGCAAGCGGGCAAAGGTCTGGTCTACATCGAGATCGTACTGCGCATGAATACTGCTGGTTATGTCCTTGATGGTCTCTTTGTTGATTCCCGCCTTATCCAGAATGACCCTGTCTGCCTCCAGAGCTTTGATGGCTAGCCAGCGTCTGGAAATTGTCGATTCAAAATCGATCATTTTCTCGATATTGGCAATGTGACTTTCGAATTCGCGGTAGTCGATTTTAAAAGGTTCGGTGATTATTTCTCTGCTGGCCATGGAGATTGCTTCCAAAACTTCTCTTTTCCCATTCTTTTTTGTTCCGACCGTCTCCACAATCCGGATATTCAGCATCTCCGCTAGCTTATCAACGTCAATCTCCAGTTCTCTGCGCTGGGCGACATCCATCATGTTGAGAACCAGAACCATCGGCTTGCCGAGTTCCAATAACTGAAAAGTCAGATATAGATTGCGGCGTAGGCTGGAAGCATCAACGACGTTGACAATGACGTCGGTGTCTTCATCAAGGAGAAAGGTTTTGGCAACCTTTTCTTCCATGGAATAGGTACTGAAGGAATAGGTGCCCGGCAGATCAACGATCTCAAAACGTTCGCCCTGAAATTTAATGGTTGTCGATTTCTTATCAACTGTGACTCCAGGGTAATTCGCAACATGCTGATTTACGCCGCTCAGCATATTGAAAATAGTCGATTTTCCACAGTTGGGCTGGCCAGCCAGGGCAACTTTTGTCATAATATATCAACCTTGATCAACTCAGCTTCACTTCTCCTGATCGTCACTAAGCAATTATGAATTCCAATTTCAATTGGATCGCGAAGCGGAGCATTTCTGACCATGAAAACTTCTGCACCGGGAATAAATCCCATGCTGAGAAGTTTCTGTTTCAATATTCCCTCTACCGCACAATGCCGGATAATTCCTTTTTGATTCTGCTTCAGGTCGGATAGATGCAGGGTGGGCCTAGTACTTTGGGTCACGGGTTCTCCTGATAAAATAAAGACATAGTCATGTTTTTTAAGTGTTAAAATGGTATTCAGGGGCAACTGGATGGCACTATGCCTGAATAATTGTGCTGGTTCTGTGATTTGCGTCACACTTTGATAACTTTTTTCATTTTCATGATAGATTGCTGGTGAAGTTGTACAGAAAAAATGGTGGTCGGTTTTTTTAAACATCCCAGCTCCGGGCTCCAATGACTTACTGAAGAGGCATAACAACAGGGGAAGAAAAATGAAAAATTTGAATCAGTTCCAGCTCTTCGATAGCCATTTTCACATTATTGACAAAAGATTTCCCCTTGTAGCAAATCAGGGCTATCTGCCCGACGGTTTTACCGTAACCGATTATTTGGACCGAACTAAAAGCTACAATATCGCCGGTGGTGCTATTGTTTCCGGTTCATTTCAGGGCTTTGATCAGACCTATCTTCTTAGTGTTCTTGCAGAACTAGGTTCTGGTTTTGTTGGGGTGACGCAATTACCGGCAAATGTTAGCGATACCGAACTTATCTGTCTGGATCAAGCGGGGGTAAGGGCGGTACGGTTTAATTTGAAACGGGGTGGGTCAGAGGAAGTCAAAAATATGGAGCGCTTTGCCGCGCGTATTTATGCAACCGTTGGTTGGCATATTGAACTGTATGTCGACGCAAAAGATTTGCCCGAACTGCACGATACCTTGATCAAATTACCCTGTGTCTGTATTGACCACCTTGGACTATCGAAAGTTGGATTTTTGAGCCTGCTGTCACTGGTTGAAAAAGGGGTATTTGTCAAAGCTAGTGGTTTTAGTCGGGTTGACTTCGAGGTTAAGTCGGCTCTGCGGGAAATTGTGGTGATAAACCCCGCTGCTTTGGTTTTCGGCACCGATCTGCCATCAACAAGAGCCCCGCAACCATATTCGGATAATGACTATAGACTGGTGATTGACGCTCTGGGGGAAACTATGGCGCAAAAAGTATTTTACGAAAATGCAATTAACCTCTATCGGCCGAAAAAATTATTCGCAACTAGATCACGGGTCACACAGGAATAAAAAAGCCCCGATTATTTGGACACCGGGGCTTTCATTCTGAATCCACTCTGGCATAGTTGGTTAATCGTCTGCCATGCTTACTTGCCATTCTTCCCAGACTTTGCCGACCAGATCAATGCCTGGTTTCAGGGTTTTTTTACCGGGTCGCCAGCCGGAAGGGGTTGCCTCGCCACCCTTGGTTTCACGCACCAGTTGGAAGGCTTGAACTTGTCTGATGGTTTCGTTAACATTACGGCCAACCGGAGGGGTCAATACTTCGTATCCCTGGATAATACCGTCGGGGTCGATAATGAAGCGCCCCCGGTTTTCTACTTTGGACACTTCATCAAAGACGCCGTAGAGTTTACCTATTTCGCCTCCCGCATCCGATAACATTGGGAAGGGGACACCGCCATCAACCATTTTGGAAAGTTCATGATCGTTCCACATTTTATGGGTGAACATGCTGTCGATACTGACTGAAAGTAATTCAACTCCGAGTTCCTGAAACTTAGGGTATTTCTCGGCAACTGCCGAGAGTTCGGTTGCTCAAACGAAGGTGAAATCACCGGGATAGAAACATAGTAAAACCCATTTTCCCAGATAATCAGAAAGTTTTACATCGTTAACAAAAGCTCCCTTATGATATCCGGGTGCGGTAAAATCTGGCGCTGCTCGTCCGACCTGAACCATGAATTGCTCCTTCTCGATAGCAGTAGATAGCTGAGCCTTGGGCCCTTCATCTGGAGTTATAGCTGAGGCTGCAGTTGGTCTGGCGCAGCCTGCTCCTTGCTCTTCACCCATACCTTCTCCTTCCACCTATTGTTTATGATGACCTTAGAATTGTATCTGACCGGGGTTGAAAATCAATAGCGCTGATGATTTTTGCTACTTTATTTAACCGAATTTTGCCGATAATAATTGATTAAGCTATTGGTCGAAGAATCGTGACTGTCGACCAGTTGTTGCTGTTGTAACTCGGGGAGGATTTTCTTTGCCAGTTGTTTGCCAAGTTCAACTCCCCATTGATCAAAAGGATTGATATCCCAGATAGCTCCCTGAGTAAAAATTTTGTGTTCATATAAGGCAATCAGAGAACCGAGAGTGTGGGGGGTAAGTTTTTGAAATAAAAATGAACTGCTGGGGCGATTGCCGGGGAAAATTTTGTGAGGCAGCAATTGCTCAATTCGTTCGGGACTGCACCCTTCCGCTTCAAGTTCGCTCTTGGCTTCTGCCGCAGTTTTGCCTTGCATCAACGCTTCTGGTTGGGCAAAAAAATTGGAGAGGAGAATTTGATGGTGTTCGCCGAGCGGGTTCTGGCTTTCAATCGGGGCAAGAAAATCGGCGGGTACCAGTTTAGTGCCTTGATGCAGGAGTTGATAAAAAGCGTGCTGGCCGTTGGTGCCCGGTTCCCCCCAGATGATTGGGCCGGTAGCATAATCGACCGGTTCCCCGGAGATCGTGACCCTTTTGCCACTACTCTCCATGTCCCCTTGTTGGAAGTAGGCGGGAAAACGGTGCAAATATTGGTCGTAAGGGAGAATCACATGTGATTCGGCACCGAAAAAATTGTTGTACCAGATACCGAGCAGCCCCATTAGTGCCGGGATGTTTTTTGCGAACGGGGCGGTACGAAAATGTTCATCAACGCGGTGCGCCCCGGTCAATAGTTCCTCAAATTT
>DAOWKG010000063.1 GCA_030639985.1 Desulfuromonadaceae bacterium | reverse complement strand
ATCTGTCATCCCGGCAATGAAATCGGCAACCGATACCGACAAAGTATCATTCGCATATCGATGACCACCACAGCGTAGAAAGAATTCTTCATTATCGCAGAGATAGAGAAAAAGTTCATGGAGCAAGTGCTCAGCTTTGTCAAATTCAGATTGAACCGATTCAGCCCGATACACGTGCTCAAACAACCAGTCCCGCAAAGTTCGAATTGCGCCATCCATTTTACTCGAAAGGGAAATTTGCCCACAATCACAGGCCAGCGATTCACCAATCAAATCACGCACCATCCGATCAATCCGACAAGAGTGGCTCATACCAATTACCGCTGTAATATCTTTGGGAATATCGCCAGCAGCAATGACATTGCCACGAATAGCATCATCGAGATCGTGACTGACATAAGCGATAATATCGGCCAACCTGACTATTTGCCCTTCAAGGGTTAGCGCGCGAGATTGGCCATCAGGAGTCAACAATCCCCCCTCCCCCTTCGAATGTTTAATAATCCCATCACGTACTTCATGGGTAAGATTGAGCCCCTTGCCGTCTTTCTCCAGCAAATCGACAACTCTTAAGCTCTGTTTCACATGGTGAAAACCACCCGGCAGTAGCTGATTCAAAACCCGCTCACCAACATGACCAAAAGGGGTATGTCCTAAATCGTGTCCCAACGCTATCGCCTCGGTAAGATCTTCATTTAAACGTAATGCCCGGGAAATAGTTCGAGCTACCTGAGAAACCTCCAGGGTATGAGTTAATCGAGTCCGGTAATGATCCCCCTCGGGGGAAAGGAATACCTGAGTCTTATATTTCAGCCGCCGAAAAGATTTACTATGCAGGATACGATCACGATCATGTTGAAATACGGTACGGATGGTACACGGTTCTGAAGGATACTGCCGCCCACGACTTTTAGAACTTAAGCAAGCGTGGTTAGAAAGTACCTGCAATTCAACATTTTCCAATGAATGTCTGATATCCATAAAGACACACCATATTTTAAATAGGCAGATTAAAACAATTAGTCACTAAGTAAATCGTCACAATAAATACAACAACGCAAGACACAACCACCAACTTGATCAAATATGCATAATTAAACCTTGCCTTGCAAGCAGTTATACCCTAACAATGAGAATCAATAATGGATGGGGGTATAGTTTTGATTTACCTACTATTAATCGGGAGTAAACCAACATGGCGAATATCATGGAAATGGCTGCAGATATTATTGCAGCACATGCATCAACCACCCCTATGTCCAAAGAAGAATTGATCACAGAATTGAAAGACGTACATTCTGCGTTGCTGGCGCTGGAAAACGGGGAAGCAGCTGCAACAAACGAAGTAATTGATGAAGCACCCATCATCAGCAGAAAAAAAGCTTTTGGCAAAGATAAAATTTATTGCATGATTTGCGGTAAAGGCTTCAAAACCCTCTCACGCCATTTAAAGACCGCCCACGACATGAAGGCGTCTGAATATCGGAAACAGTTCGATATTCCCCGTAGCCAGTCACTGGCATCAAAAAACTACTCGGCAAGTCGGCGACAGATGGCTATTGATCGTGGTCTAGCTGACAATCTCGCCAAAGCACGGGCAGCCAAAAAAAATAAATAAATTCATTGATCGGGGGACATGTGCTGGAGTATGTCCCCCGATCAAGCATAATTTAGCTATTCCAGAGTGAATGGAATTGTGGCAATTTCGTTCCCATCATCAGCCAAAACCACCACCCGCCATGCCCCTGCCCACTGCGGCAGAAATCGTTTGGACGAGTAAGTACGCCAATCTCCTGAGCCAACTGACAAAGTAACTCGTGCCATCTCACTATCTTGATAATACCAGACATGGGTAACTTCAGTGTTGGTATCAGCACCAACAATCCTGGTAAAACAGTACAATTTCCCGAAATCGGCACGATATAATTCAATCTTATCAACCGGCATTTGCTGTTTAATTGCCGTTGTAATCGTGCCATCAACAACCTGCAACTCTGCCGCTCCAACTAAAGTCGCGCTTAACATAATCCCAATCAATAAAATAAATAGTTTATTCAACATCAAAAACCTCCTCAGGTTTGGCTTTGATTCAGGGTTGAGAGAAAACTTCGACCGGTAGCAAACTGTATCTGGAAATTATCTGCCACCGTAGCAGCGACATCGGCAAAGGAACCCCTAACTCCCAGATCAACTCCTACCGCTATAGCTGGAGAAGTAAGTAATAACGGTACATATTCACGACTGTGGTCGGTTCCCGGAGTAGTTGGATCACAACCATGATCGGCAGTAATAATCAACAAATCGCTAGCAGCCAGTTGTTGTAATAATTTTGGCAACCAGCAATCAAACTCCTCCAGTGCCGCAGCAAAGCCATTACTATCAAGTCGGTGCCCATAAAGCATATCAAAGTCTACCAAGTTAACCATAAGCAAACCACGATTAATTTTATCCAAAGACGCTAAAATCGTTTCCATCCCCACCCGATTACCACTGGTAGGAAATGAATCATTAAGCCCCTGTCCGGCAAAAAGGTCCGCAATCTTACCAATTCCGCAGGTATAGATATCGTGCTGTTGCAACTTTTCCAACACCGTTGCCACCGGTGGTTTTCGGGAAAAATCGTGTCGGCCAGAGGTACGGTAAAAATCGGCACCACAAGTACCTGCAAAGGGACGGGCGATAACCCGGCAAACATTGTGCGGCAACAGAATCTCTTCCACCTGCCGACAAATAGAGTAAAGTTTTTCTGGTGCGATAATATCTTCGTGGGCAGCAATCTGAAATACCGAGTCGCTGCTGGTATAGACAATCGGCCGACCGGTACGAAGATGTTCTTCTCCCAATGCACTCAGGATATCGGTGCCACTGGCAACGATATTACCGAGCGGCTCAAGTCCGGTTGCAAGCGTAAATGCGTCAATGATAGCAGCGGGAAACCCCGCAGGAAAAGTTGCAAAGGGGTGATCCAAAACCACCCCAGCCAATTCCCAGTGGCCAGTCACGGAATCCTTCCCGGCACCTTTCTCAACCATTTTCCCCCAACAACCAGTTGGAGTTTCTACCGGATCAACTCCAGCAATAGAAGCTATCCGTCCCAATCCCAGCTGTTCAAGATGGGGCAGATGCAAGCCGCCATTGGCAACAGCAACATGTTGTAACGTCGCTGCGCCTTGATCACCATAAGCATCAGCATCCGGCAGGGCACCTATGCCCACCCCGTCTAATACAATTAGAATTATTCGCTCAAACATAGTTAATGGCTTTGGGGAAATTACAGAAATGGTATCAGGTTCGATAGTCAGCATTTATCTTGATATATTCATAACCAAGATCAGAAGTATGATAACTCGACTCACTATCACCTTGATGTAAATTTATGGTGACAACAAATTCAGCCAGTTGTAATACTTTGGTTGCAGCGGCCTCCTGCTCAACACCTATGGCAAGTCCATTTTCGGTAACCGGAACCTGATTAAAACTAATATCAATACGGTTTTGATCGACCTCAATACCGGAATAACCGACTGCAGCAATAATCCTGCCCCAGTTAGCATCCTCGCCAAAAAAAGCGGTCTTTACCAGTGCAGAAGTAGCCACTGAACGTGCTGCTATTCTGGCGTCTGCTTCACTCCTGGCGCCAATGACTTTAATTTCCACCAATTTGGTTGCACCTTCACCATCGCGAACTATCATTCTGGCAAGATCAAGGAGAACCCGCTCAAGGTGGCAACAAAACCGCTCAGCCGCTGCAGTTCCGGGCTCAATTACTGCCGTATTGGCAGCACCATTAGCCAGCAGGAGCACCATATCGTTGGTGGAAGTATCACCATCAACGGTAATTGAGTTAAAGCTCTTATGAACCGCCCGTGGCAATGCAATTTTCAATAATTCAGGGTTGATCTTGGCATCGGTAAGGACAAACCCCAGCATAGTAGCCATATTTGGGTGGATCATCCCGGCCCCTTTAGCTACGCCTAAAATTTTATAATTGGGCTCACCACTTTCACGAGCAGCAGCGGTCTTGGAGAAGGCATCGGTGGTCATTATCGCTTCAGCAACTGTTGCGGCCCGTTCAACAGACAAATCGGCCACGAGCTGATCAATACTGTTCTGAAATGGTTCAAGCGGCAACAATTCGCCAATCACTCCGGTCGATGCTACCGCTACCAGTCCAGTTTCGATCCCCAGTTTAGCTGCCACCAATTCCATGGTTGCAGTTGCAACCTGCAAGCCGGCAGAGCCGGTACAAGCATTGGCATTACCACTATTGACCAAAACTGCCTGACACTTGCCCTTGACAATGTTCGGCTTGGTCAGCAGCAGCGGTGCCGCAATCACCTTATTGGTGGTAAAAACCCCAACGCAATCGGCAGGGTTGTCCGAAACAATCAAACCCAAATCCAGCTTTCCAGTTTTCTTAATCCCGCTGGCAATTCCAGAAAACTTGAAACCGGCAGGAATATCGACAATATCCACGCTTAACCTTTCAACACATTGTACGCCGGTTCAGTCGGCAACATTAAACCAAAGCAAGTACCTTCCTCGGTCAGCTCCTCCAAGAAGATATCGCCCATCATCCGATCAATTACAACCTTTGCCAACGCCAGACCAATCCCGACCCCGTGGGGTTTTTCGGTATCAATGTCGCCCAGCTGGGTATAAGAATCAAAAATTGCCTCATGGGCTCGAGGCGGAATTGTTTGCCCCTGATTAAAAATCCGCAGGTAAACATAATCAAGCCCATCTAAAACCTGTGCTTTAGCGGTAATTTGCACCAACCCACCAGCACGATTAAACTTGACCGCATTATCAATCAAAGCATTGAAAGCCATAGCAAATTTTTCTGGATCACCATAAATTTCGGGCAAATCGTCTTCGATATTGATTTCGGTCACTAATTTGCGCTCATCGATTTTGGCATTAAAATACTGCAACGCATCGGCAATCGACCAGGGAACGCCAAACGATTTCCAGCGCCAGGCTTCACGCTCTGACTCAATCGAAAATAGTCGCAACATCCCGGTAATCAATTTTTCTAAGCGTCGCCCCTCATCACGTACCTCAACGAGATTTTCTTTAAGTTCCTGTTCCGACAATTTGTTAAAAAATGAGAGCGACAAGTCGACGTAGCCCATTATTGATGTCAGTGGCGTTTTCAGCTCATGTGAAAGATTACAGACCAACCGGGTTCGAGCACGATTGACCCGCACCAGTTCTTCATTAGTACGCTCAAGAATCTGTGCCTGTTGGCGCATATTACCGACCAGCTCAAAGTTTTCCATCGCCAGAGCAACTTGATTGGCAATTGCCACCAGTAAATTCTGATCTTCTAGATCAAAAGGATAACCGGTTTTTTTATTATTAATATTAATAACGCCAACCATCACATCACGAACATAGATTGGTACCGACAGTAAAGACTGATTTTTATAGCGCTGCCCACCATCAAGACTTTTGAAGCGGCTATCCTCATCGATGTTAGGGACCAGAACCGGTTCACCAGTTGCCAGCACATGACCGGAGATACCCTCGCCAGAAGCAACCTGAACCGAGCTGGCGATGGTATTTGATAATCCATGCGCCGCAGCAATGTGAAGTAAACCATCATCCTTAAGGAGCATCAGCGAAGCGACCTCAACACCAGTTGAACGGACGATTGAATCAATAATCTGATCAAACAGCTGCTGCAAATCATTCCCGGAGCTGGCGGTTTCGCCTACTTTTTTAAGGAGAATCAGGTCAGCCATACGCCGTTGTGCTTCTAACCTTGATTCATTTTGGTGCACGGCATGAAAATATGAAACAATTCCCTGCCGAGCAGACCGAAGAACCTCTTCCTGCGAAAAAGGTTTAACCAGATAATCTAGCGCTCGCTCCCGCAACACCTGACGGGCAACATCAAAATCCTGCTGCCCAGATATCATAACCACCTGAATTTCCGGGGTGTGCTGTTTAATCATTCGCAACACATTTACCCCGTTAATGTCTGGTAACGAGACATCACAAAAAACCACCGCAACCTTTTTCTGATCGAGGATTTTAGTCACCCCGGTACCGGTTTCAGAACGCAATACCTCGCAATCAAGCTCTTCAAGAATATCTTCCAGAAGATCAAGAATCAGCGGCACGTCATCAATCAGCAGAATTGCCGGTGTGGATTGGTGGTCATTCATCAGGGTTAGTTTAATCCTATTTTCCGCAACATTTCTTATATTTCTTGCCGCTACCACAAGGGCAAGGATCGTTCCGGCCAACCTTCTCCTCGTCACGAGTGGTTGGTTTTTTAATCTGTTCTTCATCAGCATTACGGTTCATCGATATTTTTTGTTGCCGCTGTTGCGCTTCCATCCGCTCAACATCTTCATCCCGTGCCAATTGGATGCGGAAGATTTTCTGCAAAACCTCTTCCCGCACCCGTCCCATCATCTCCATAAACAGGGAATAAGCTTCACGTTTATATTCTTCCTTGGGGTTCTTCTGGCCGTAACCACGCAAACCAATCCCCTCTTTGAGATGATCGACCGAAAGAAGGTGATCCTTCCATTGCATATCAATGGTCTGCAACAACAAAATCCGCATCAGATGTTCCATGATCGGGGTAGTAAATTCTTCTTCCTTTTCCCGCAGACAACTACTTGCCTGTTCCTGCAGGGATTCCTCTAATTCGGCCGGCTTGACTCCACTAGCGACAGAACTTAAATCGGCATCAAAGTTAAATTGATTGAGAAAATCGGCCGCAAGACGATCGGTATCCCAGTCTGCCGCCGAACTCTTATCGGGACAAAACGTCACCACCATATCGGCAACGGTGTCGGCAACAATCCCCTGATAAGTCCCCTGTAGATCCTCACCACCAAGAACTTCACGGCGTTGCGTATAGATAACTTCACGCTGCCGGTTCATAACATCATCATATTCGATAAGGTGTTTCCGGATGTCGAAGTTATGCGCCTCAACCTTTTTCTGGGCATTCTCAATCGCCTTGCTGATCATTCCATGTTCAATGGGTTCACCATCTGGAATTTTCATCTTATCCATAATATAAGCGACCCGCTGCGACCCAAAAATTCGCAGCAAATCATCCTCAAGACTGAGATAAAAATGACTTTTACCCGGATCACCCTGACGCCCGGAACGACCACGCAACTGGTTATCAATCCGCCGCGATTCATGGCGTTCGGTACCGAGGATATAAAGACCACCAGCATCGAGAACATCCTGCTTATCAGCCCTACAACGCTCGATATAACCAGGCAGTAGCTCTTCAAACCGGGCTTCGGGGTCGGCCGCAGTGGCAGCTTCTGTCCGTGCCATCATTTCGGGATTACCACCGAGGACAATATCGGTTCCACGTCCAGCCATATTGGTCGCAATCGTCACCGCCCCCTTGCTGCCAGCCTGAGCGACAATATAAGCT
>DAOWKG010000301.1 GCA_030639985.1 Desulfuromonadaceae bacterium | reverse complement strand
TTACTGAGTCTAAAAGTCATCTATTATTCTCTCTTGGCGGTATGTTCGTTACTCATGATTTGTGGTATTATAACCAGATAAACTCTGTAGCAAAATAGGAAAATTTAGATCGTATGGGAAAATCAAACACTCACACCGATGATAATACCAAGGTCGATAGCAAAACCAATGAACAGGTAGCAACTCCGTCACTATTTAAGGTTTTGATGCACAACGACGATTATACCACGATGGAGTTTGTTGTCGATATTTTGCGTCAGGTTTTTCGTAAGTCGGAGACCGAAGCGGAACAAATTATGCTGACAATCCATTTTCAGGGAGTTGGTTATTGCGGTACGTTTCCCCATGCGATAGCTGAAGCAAAAGCAGATCAGGCACGGTTGCAGGCACGTAAGGCAGGGTTTCCTTTGCGCTGCACTCTTGAGGAGGCTTAGAACGGTGGCAGAAATGTTTAATCATGACGTCCAAGTTGCATTTACTCTGGCGGTGCGCGAGGCGCAGCGGCGGCGGCACGAATATCTAACTACTGAACATCTCCTTTATGCGTTGCTGTTTGAAGGGGTTGCCCAGCAGTTGCTGGTTTTATGTGGTGGCGATATTGATAGTTTAAAGCAGGAGTTAGAAGAGTTTTTTGAGGTACACATGGAATCTCTTCCCGAACCTGATGACGACATCAGCGATGATGAGGTTCCCCGCCAAACACCTTCGTTGCAACGGATGTTACAGCGTACCGTGATGCACATGCAGGCTTCCAGACAGCCATCGGTGGGGGTCGGCGATCTCCTTGCTGCGATTCTGGAAGAAAAAAATTCGCATGCCTGTTATTTCTTGCAACAGCAGGGGGTAGCCCGGGTTGAGCTGCTTGAGCATATTTCGCATGGACAGTTTGCCGGAAGTAGCAGTGAAGAACCAAAGCAGAAACCCGCTCCCGGTGAGAGTGGCAAGCCGAGGCAGAAACCGGCCGATCCGCTTGAATCTTATACCATTGATCTGCTGGCACGGGCTAAAGCAGGGAAGATCGATCCCTTGATCGGCAGGGGTCAGGAACTGGAGCGGGCAATTTTGATCCTCTGCCGGCGGCGAAAAAATAATCCTCTATTTGTTGGTGAACCGGGAGTTGGAAAAACTGCCATGGCCGAAGGTTTGGCACTCCGGGTTGCCGAGGGTGAGGTTCCCGAGTTACTAAAAGATGCCGAACTTTTTACCCTCGATATGGGGGCATTACTAGCGGGGACAAAGTTTCGCGGTGATTTTGAAGAACGTCTCAAAGCGGTAGTTTCGGCATTGCAAAAACGGCCACAGGCGATCCTGTTTATCGATGAAATTCATACGATTGTCGGTGCTGGAGCAACCAGTGGCGGTTCGCTTGATGCTGCCAATATTCTCAAGCCGGCACTTGGCTCCGGGGAATTGCGCTGTATCGGTTCGACTACTTACGAAGAATATCGCAATTTGTTTGATAAGGACCGCGCTTTGTCCCGGCGGTTTCAGAAGATTGACCTGCACGAACCCAGCGAAGATGAGACCTTCGCAATCCTCAAGGGGCTGGCACCTCACTACGAGCAACATCATCAAGTTCGTTACACCGAAAGTGCTCTGGATGCGGCGGTAACTCTGGCGGTAAAACATCTGCCCCAGCGTCATCTACCCGATAAGGCGATTGATATTATTGATGAAGCCGGTGCTCAGCACCGTCTTGATGGGCTGCCTAAGCGTGCCATCGGGATTGCCGACATTGAACGGGTCGTTGCCAGGATGGCGCGGGTACCGATGCAAACTATCAGTGGTAGTGATCGGCAGCGGTTACGCTATCTGGAACGGAATCTTAAGCGGCAGGTTTTTGGGCAGGATTCGGCTCCTGAAGGGTTGGTAAAGGCGATACACCGTTCCCGTGCCGGGCTTGGTCATCCCGAGAAGCCGGTGGGCTCAATGCTGTTTACCGGTCCAACCGGGGTAGGTAAGACCGAAGCGGCGAAACAGCTTGGTTTGCAACTGGGAGTGAAGTTTTTACGTTTCGACATGAGCGAGTACATGGAGAAGCATTCTGTTGCCCGTCTGATAGGTGCTCCTCCCGGTTATGTTGGTTTTGAGCAGGGTGGTCTATTGACCGAGGCGGTGGGAAAAAATCCTTGGTCGGTGCTGCTCCTTGATGAAATTGAAAAGGCTCATCCCGATTTATTTAATATTTTGTTGCAGGTGATGGATCATGGCACCCTGACCGACAATAATGGCAAGGTGGTCGATTTCCGTAATGTTATTCTGATTATGACCAGCAATGTCGGCGGGCGGGACATGAATGTCGTCCCCATCGGTTTCGGTAGTAGGACCTCTGCGGCACCGAAAAATATCATCGAAAAAGTATTCTCACCCGAGTTTCGCAATCGTCTTGATGCCGTGATTAATTTTGCCCCGCTGGATGAAAACATTATGTTGCTGGTGGTCGATAAATTTATTGCTGAGCTTGCCACCAGATTGTCAGAGCGTCAGGTAGAAATAAAGCTCTCTGGGGTCGCCCGGAAAAAACTTGCCAGCAGAGGCTACGATCCACTGTTTGGAGCACGGCCGCTGGGACGATTGATTCAGAACGAAATCAGTGATCCGTTGGCAGAAAAAATTCTCTTTGGCGAATTGCGTAAGGGCGGCAAAGTTCGGGTTGGTTATAAGTCTGGTAAGTTTTCGTTTCGATTTGAATGATGCCCTGCTACCAACTTGATGATGGACTCTGGTTCCCGCCGGTCGAAAGAGCCGAAGATTACGGTTTGCTGGCAGTCGGTGGGGATCTCTCTGCAGAACGTTTACTTTTGGCTTATAGCCTTGGCATCTTCCCTTGGTTTAACCCCGATGAACCGATTCTCTGGTGGTCTCCCGACCCCCGTTGCGTCATTTTCCCCACCCGGTTGCATGTCTCTCGTTCTTTACGCCGGTTTATGGCTAAGCAATTATATCGGATCAGTTTTAACGAAAATTTCTCTGCGGTTATTTCCTTGTGCCGGCAGTTGCGAGCCGGTATCGATGGCAGCGGTACTTGGATTAGCCCCGAGATGGAAGCTGCCTATAGCAATTTGCATCAGCTCGGGTTTGCCCATTCGGTAGAGTGTTGGGATGGCGATCAACTAGTGGGTGGTTTGTATGGCGTTTGTATCGGCCGCTGTTTTTTTGGTGAATCGATGTTCAGTCTTAGCAGTAATGCTTCAAAGGTGGTGCTAGTCCATTTGCTGGAACATTTGCACCAACAGGGTTTTGAATTGCTTGATTGTCAGCAAGCTACCGATCATCTCATCAGTATGGGGGCAGAAGAGGTCTCTCGTGCTCGGTTTAACGACTATTTAATAAAAGGGGAGGTGCCCCCTTCGGGCCCATTGGTGAGTCGGTTTTAGTTTTGCTTCTAGCATACCGATGCAATGATTTTGCTTAATGACTCCAAATCAAAAGGCTTAATCGCCGCAGCAACGAAACCATAATCTTTAAAGTCTGCCATGACTGGATCGTTAGAATATCCACTCGAAACGATGACTTTGGCTTCAGGGTTAAGCTTAAGAATTTCCTGAACTGCTTCTTTGCCACCCATGCCACCTGGCACGGTTAAATCCATGATAGTCAGATCAACGGGAGTTCCAACCTCGCGCAGTTCTTGATACCTGCTGATTGCTTCTGAGCCGTCTTCAACAAGTATGGTTTCATGACCAAGGTGAGTCAACTGTGACTCTATGATATTGCGCAGCATCTTATCATCATCCATCACCATTATTTTCAATGCTCTTGTTGTTGGTGTAGTGATGCCAGGTTCTCCATCATTTTTCCGAGTATCAGCGGCTAGAATTGCGGGAAGATATATA
>DAOWKG010000310.1 GCA_030639985.1 Desulfuromonadaceae bacterium | reverse complement strand
TCGAAGCGGTACGGATTCCGATGGATGAAGATCGGGCGACGTTGTGTATTTCAACTCAGGTAGGTTGTGCCATGGGTTGTCAATTTTGCATGACCGGTAAGTTCGGTTTGACCCGTGACTTGGCTCCGGAGGAGATTGTCAATCAGGTCTGTGCGGCATTGGCGGAGGGTCCGATCGGAAATATCGTCTTGATGGGGATGGGGGAGCCATTGCACAACTTGGATAATGTTGTGACCGCCTTGGAGATATTATATCTTGATGATGGCCTTGGCTATGGCACTCGGCGCATTACCTTATCTACTTGCGGGCTGGTGCCAGAAATTGTGGCGCTGAGTAAGCGGGTAAAAGTTAATCTGGCCGTTTCTCTAAATGCGACTACCGATGAATTGCGGGAACAGTTGATGCCGATTAATCGGCGTTATCCACTGGCCGAATTGATGCAAGCTTGTCGTGATTACGCTGTGGTTACCAAACAACGGGTAACCTTTGAATATATCCTCCTGGGAGGGGTGAACGATTCTCTGGTTGCCGCTAAGCAGCTGGTTAAACTTCTGCACGGGGTGCGTTGCAAGGTTAATCTGATTGCCTATAACGAACATGAAGGGGCTGAGTTTAAAGCCCCCTCTAAAGAGACGGTTAAGGCATTTCAAAATTATTTGTTGCAACGCGATATCGTGGCAACCCTGCGAGCCAGTAAGGGGGAAGATATTTCGGCGGCATGTGGCCAATTAAAGGGTAAACTCGACAATAAAACTACGATTAGTAGTAGCGATTGTGGCAGTAACTGTGGGAAGGAATAATATCATGAAACAACCGGTTATCGGTGTTATCGGTGGCAGTGGTCTTTATGAAATCGACGGGCTGACAGATGTGCAGGAGGTGGTTCTTGATACCCCTTTTGGTGCTCCTTCGGATGTGTTTATAACCGGAAATCTTGGTGGAGCAAAGATGGTTTTTATGCCTCGCCATGGTCGTGGACATCGGTTGCTGCCATCCGAAGTAAATTTTCGCGCCAATATTTACGGCATGAAAAAGCTTGGAGTTGAGCAAATTATTTCGGTTTCTGCAGTGGGCAGTATGAAAGAAGAAATTGTTCCTGGCGATATTGTTGTACCGGATCAATTTTTTGATCGTACGCAGGGGAGGCGAGCCTCGACATTTTTTGGTGATGGTGTTGTTGCCCATGTCCAATTTGCCGATCCGGTTTGTGCTGAATTGTCTGCTATTCTGGTTGATTCGGCAAAAAAAGTTGGTGCCACGGTGCATCAGGGGGGAACATATATCTGCATTGAAGGGCCGAACTTTTCTACTCGGGCCGAATCAAACATCTATCGGAGCTGGGGGGTAGATATTATCGGGATGACAAATGTGCCCGAATCACGTCTGGCACGTGAAGCCGAAATTTGTTACGGCACGGTAGCTTTGGCGACCGATTACGATTGCTGGTATGAGGGGCATGATGATGTTTCAGTCGACGCTATTGTGGCAATTATTAAGAAAAATGTTGCTACCGCACGGGAAATCATCAAAACTGCAGCAGAATTGATTGTGAAACAGCGGCAACAACGAAATTGTCCCTGTGCAGATGCCCTCAAATTTGCCATTATGACCGATAAGAGTGTAATTCCGGCCGCGGCGAAGCAGGCACTTGAGCCGATCATCGGTAAATATCTCGATTAAATCTAACCTCGGTTAGAAAAAGGAATTGGTGAAATGAGTATTCTTGTTGTTGGTAGTGTCGCTTTCGATTCAATTAAAACCCCCTTTGGAGAAGCAGATAACGTCCTTGGCGGCTCGGCCTGTTATTTTTCTACTTCGGCCAGTTTTTTTACCGATGTCAATCTGGTAGCTGTTATCGGGGATGATTTTCCTCAGGAGCATATCGAATTTTTGCAGAGTCGCAATGTTGACCTCGCTGGACTGCAGAAAAGTGCTGGGGAAACTTTTCGGTGGAAGGGGCGTTACGATTATGATTTGAACGAAGCGCACACCTTGGAAACCCATCTGAATGTATTCGAATCGTTCAAGCCGGTATTGCCTGAAAATTATCGGGATGCTGAATATGTTTTTCTTGCCAATATCGACCCCGAATTGCAACTCGAAGTTTTGCAGCAAGTGAAAAACCCCAAGCTGGTTGCTTGTGATACGATGAATTTTTGGATTGATGGGAAAAAGGCTGAGTTGATAAAAACCCTTGCCAAAGTTGATATTCTGGTAATCAATGAAGCCGAGGTGCGCCAGTTGGCCGATGAACCGAACTTGCTTAAGGCGGCTCAAATTGTTCGTGACTTTGGCCCTAAAACACTGGTGGTTAAGCGGGGAGAATATGGAGTGCTGATGTTTGGCGAAGGTTCAATTTTTTCGGCGCCAGCATATCCACTCGAAGAAATTTTTGATCCCACTGGGGCGGGGGATACTTTTGCCGGTGGTTTTATCGGCTATCTTGCTGCCACCAGAAACCTTGATGAACATAACTTACGCAAAGCGACTGTTTTTGGTACTGTTATGGCATCATTTACGGTGGAAAAATTCAGTCTTGACCGCCTGCGTGAGATCGATTTTGCCGAAATTTCCGATCGGTATAAAAAAATTAAGTTACTGACCGAATTTGCCGATATAGATTAATCAGATTCAGTTATAAGATTGTCATTGGTTGCAAGGAGGCTGTCGGGCTTTGCGGATCGTAACGAGAAATTGACTGTTCGAGGGCAGATTTTCATAGATTTGAGAGCGAATAGCACCCCTATTTGTCGAAAATATGCGGAAATATGCACCGATCAGGCGGTTGCAGTAGATTCTTGTAAAGTCCGACAGCCGCCTAAAAGGGGATGGGGTCATGTTTGTTCAACATAACGAACTCAAAAAATTGCAGGTGCCGGCCGAAAAAATTACCCATCTGCATTCGGCTTCAAGTAGTATCCAATTGTCATTTTCTGGATATTCGCCGCAACTTTGTCAGGCATACCTGCTGCAAATTACTGGCGGCAACAAGGTTCTGATTATTGTTGCATTTTATCTGGCTGAAAGTTGTTGCTCTATCTTTTTTGTCCCTGAATCTGGCGAATTGCCGCTGGCTGACGCTGAGAAGGTCTATGAGGAAGGGTATTGTTTTATAGAATCGATGGGTTTTTTCCTGAATGAAACTGACTACCATTTATTGTCAGCAAAAAAGAAAAAAACTTATTGGTCTACTTTGCCGATTTGCCAATCGACTCAAGAGCTACCGCAGGTAAAGCCGGTAAAGCCGGTGGTGAAGTCGACAGAAGAACCGGCAGAAAAGTCGGTAGAAAAACCGCTAGTCGATAACGATATAGATTCCCTCAGAATTCGTAGCCGTAAAAGTTTGGGCAGATTTTTTGCCGCAATGTAAGTATCTGATTTTAAAATTATAGCTTTATTTTATAGCTCAGAGATGTTTTGGAGAAACCGATGTCCCCAGTCCTGAAAATAGCAGTTTTTATGCTCCTGTTGGTTCTATGCGCTTGTGTTCCGGGTAGTCATACCGCGAAGTCGGAGATGCGTAGGCAGGCCGAGGTTCATCATAAAATGGCAGTGGCTCATATTTCTGGTAATGAAATTACAGCAGCACTGAGAGAGTTACTGATTGCTGTGGAGCAAGACCCGCAAAACAGTTCGATTCAGGTGTTGCTGGCACAAACTTATCAACGCAAAAAAGCCTATGCCCTGGCCGAGAAACATTATCTGCTCGCCCTTGAATTGTCTGTTGACGAGCCCCGTTATCAACATAACTTTGCCTCCCTGTATCTCGATATGCAGCAGTGGGATAAGGCGATCAGTTATTTTGATCTGGCGGCAAATAACCTTCTATTTGATGATGCCCATGTTTCTATCACCGGCAAGGCATATGCTTATTACAAAAACAACGATTTGTCGGCAGCCCTCAAATATGCAAACGAAGCGCTAGAGATTGTCCCCCGTTATGCCAGTGCATCTTTTCTGAAAAGTGAAATATATGAGGCTATGGGTGACTTTGATCAACAGGAAATAAATTTACATCGTACCGTCAATCTTGCGCCGCAATCTATGCGTGCGCGCTATAAATTGGCGCTTCTCATGGCACAGAATAATTCTCTGGATGAAGCCAAAGAACAGATTGAAATTATTCTTGAGTTTGCGCCAACCTCAGAGATTGGCTACCAGGCCAAGAAGCTATTAGAATCATTTCCCGCACCGTAATTATTCCTCCGCTTGGTCTTTTTCACTCCCTTTTAAAGAGCCAAAAAATACTCCAAATAAATACCTCCTAGTTGCTGTGGTCGCTTGACAGCGTGTCAACTGCTGCTACAATTTTAGTACCAAATAACTTCATCGAGGTAATAAATGAAGCGAGTTCTAGTTGTAGATGACGAAGAAAATACCCGTGTTTGTCTGGTTAAGTTGCTGGGCCAGGATGGTCACATGGTGGAGGCAGTTGCTGATGGGGCCGAGGCATTGGGTCATCTTGGAAAGAATAAAGCTGATCTGGTAATTACCGACATCAATATGCCTGGGATGAATGGTCTGGTTTTTTTGCGGGAACTGAAGAAGTTTTATCCCGACATCAAAGTTATTATGATTACTGCTTATGGTGGCGTTGGTTCTTATCTGGAGTCGATGAATTTGGGCGCCAATGAGTATATGAATAAACCCATTAAGGTGAATGAATTAAGAGCCATTATTGGTAATATGTTTAACCAGCCAAGTTCATTGGGTGAATCGGTAGCTATGTTGTAGTTCTCTAGGGGATGAATTTTTATTTAGTAAGTCCATTTTTTTACTTAGTGCATGATGACTGGAGGAAATAATGAAAAAAATATCTACAATTTTGACTGCTATTGACTTCTCCGAAAGCTCCGACAATGCTTTTAAAATGGCTTTGTCGATGGCGCAGAGTTTTTCCGCTCGGTTGTTAATTTTACACGTCATTAATGAGCCGGTCGATTTGCGGGGGTTTTATGTTCCCCATATCTCTTTTGAAAAACTGGAAGAAGAGATTGAAGCTGGGGCACAGAAGATGATGGAAAGTTTCTGCAATATCAACATGGTCAATTTTAAAGATTATGATTGTTTGATTGTCTCCGGGCTGCCATATGAACAGATTATCGGTCAGGCAGAAGAAAAGGGTGCCGACATGATTGTGTTGGGAACCAATGGCCGTACCGGTTTGGATCATATCCTGTTTGGCAGCACCGCTGAAAAAGTGGTGCGCAAATCAAAAATACCGGTATTGACGGTTAGACTGGATGAAGCATAGAAACGGTCATAAGGTTTAGGCAGTTGTAGATTACATCTCTGGGGACCGGTACCAAGCACCTGTCCCCAGTTTACGTTGAATTATTAAAAGCAGCCTTGTCGCTGCTTTTTTTTGCGATTTTTTTGCCTATAGACCCGCTTGCTTGATATAGTCCTAACTCAAGAGCTTTTTTGACGAACAGTCATGCTATTCGCTTTCAAACGCTCGAAAACCCACCCTCTCAAACGGTCATTTTCTCGCTATGGTTTTAGTAAGGGCTGACAAGTTTCTGGTGATTGCATGGTTGTAAATAGCAAACATAGCAGGGAGATAGTGCTACATGGCTGGTATTAAAAGTTGTTTTGCCGGTGAAAGTGTTCTGATTGTTGATGATGATAGGGCCATCGTTGATATCGCCGGGTTGTTGCTAAAACGGAGTGGCTACAAAATTTTGTCCGCTTATGATGGTAAGCAATGTCTACAGATGGTCGCAGAGCACCGTCCGGCACTGGTTTTACTCGATTACATGATGCCGGTTATGAATGGTCTTGATGCCCTCAAGCAAATTCGGAGTAATTACCCCGATACTTATGTAATCATGTTCACCGGTAAGGGTAATGAAGAGGTTGCGGTAGAGTTGATGCGTGCCGGAGCATCAGATTATTTGTGTAAGCCATTTGCCAGCGGTAATTTGCAGGAGCGCATCGATTCGGTATTATCGTTACGGAAAGTCGAGATCGAAAATCGGGCATTGCTGCGCGAACGTGAACTGCTGCAACTGGAAATAGAGCAATGGAACGTAAAATTGGAACAACGAGTCCGGGAAAAAAGTTCGGAGTTAGCACTGGCCCACGAAGAAATTGTTCAATCGGAAAAATTAGCTGCTTTAGGGCATGTTTCAGCCGGCATGGCTCATGAAATTCGCAATCCACTTAATTCAATAAACTTATTCGCCCAACTTTTACTAATTGCCGATAGCTTGGATGAGGAAAATCGTGGTTATGTTTATAAAATCACTCAGGAAGTTGAACGTATAGATGAAACATTGATTCAGATGCTGGCATCGAGTTCCGGCACTGCCAATAAGCAGCAAAGAGTCGATTTAGCGGCAGTTATTGATAAAACTTTAAGTGACTACCAGACTAGAATTGACCAGCAGAACATCAGCATTGATCTCAATATTGACCGATCTGCACCGACAATCGCCGCTGCTTCTCTTGAAATTGAACAGGTGTTTGCCAATCTAATTGGCAATGCGCTGTATGAGATGGAGAACGGTGGCATTTTGACAATTTCACTGCATACTGATGGCGAAAAACTATTGGTTACGGTAGCTGATACCGGTAATGGCATTCCGCACGATATAATTCAACACATTTTTGACCCATTTTTTACCACCAAAGCTAAGGGAACCGGTTTTGGTCTGTCGGTTGTGATGCGAATTGTGAAAAATCTTGGTGGTAAGGTAACGGTTACCAGTCCCGCCGGTTCAGGCGCTTGTTTTTTGCTTGAACTGCCATTTTTCCATGCAGCGGTACACTGACAGTCATGGCGCTACGATTACGTGAAATAGCTCTGCATCTCGGTGAAGATGAAAGCTTGTTGCCAGAAAAAATTGCTGCAATGCTGAGGATTGACCAGTCTCAAATTGAGGTGTGGAAAATCGTCCGTAAAGGTGTTGATGCCAGACGTAAAAGCGATATCTTAAGGGTCTATACGGTTGAATTCAGCTGTGCCAACGAAGCTGAAATATTGGCTCAAAATGGCCAGATTGCGACCTTGGTCAAAGTCGTTATCCCGCCAGTTTTTGAAATATGTACGTTGTCAACCAGCCCTGAAATTCTGGTTGTCGGTATGGGACCGGCGGGGCTTTTCAGTGCGCTGATTTTAGCCGAAGCTGGTGCCAGAGTTTGTTTGGTTGAACGGGGTCGCCCCGTTGCCGAACGAATTGTCGATGTGCAAGAATTTTGGGCGGGGGGGGAACTTAACCCTGAGAGTAATATCCAGTTTGGTGAAGGGGGTGCCGGTACTTTTTCGGATGGGAAACTAACCAGCCGCCTTAATCATCCAGCGATGCGCCACATTTTGGAACGGTTGGTTGAATTTGGTGCGCCGGAGGAAATTCTCTGGCAGGCAAAACCGCATATTGGTTCTGATCGCCTGCGGTCGGTGCTTCGTAAATTTAGGCAACAGCTTGATGCTCTTGGGGTAGAGATCAGATTTTCGAGTTGTTTGACCGGGTTCGAAACTGGCAATGGAAAAATATGTGCCGGAATAATCAATGGTAAAGAACGCATTGAATGCGACCAATTGGTTCTCGCTCTGGGGCACAGCGCTCGTGATACCTATCAATTGTTGGCCGATAAAAAAGTAAAATTGGCGCAAAAACCGTTTGCCGTCGGGGTACGGGTAGAACACCCGCGGGAATTGATAAATCAAATTCAGTATGGCAAAGGTAGTCATCCACAATTGCCAACAGCAGATTATCGTCTGGCTTGGAATGATCCCGATAGCGGGCGAGGCATCTACTCCTTTTGTATGTGTCCGGGAGGGATGGTCGTTAATGCCGCATCTGAAGCTGGTGCCATTGTCGTTAATGGCATGAGTGATTTTAGCCGTAATATGGAAAAATCGAACAGTGCGCTGGTGGTATCTGTCGCGCCAACCGATTTTCCCTCTACCGATGTGTTGGCGGGAATCGATTTCCAACGTCATTGGGAACAGGCAGCATATCAGGCTGGCGGAGCGGGATGGCGTGCCCCGGCACAACCGCTGCTCGAATTTTTACATGGTCGGGGCGGCAAGATTGCTTCTTCCTGCTTGCCCCAGGTGGTCCACGCCGATTTAACCAGTTGCTTGCCCGATTTTGTTACCAGCGGCTTACGCCGGGCGTTACCCCACTTCAATCGGCGTATGCGTGGTTTTGTCGGCCCCGAAGCAACGTTGATCGGGGTGGAAATGCGTACTTCGGCACCGGTGCGAATTGTCCGTGATCAGTACGGTGAATCGGTTAGCCATAAGGGGCTGTTCCCGACCGGTGAAGGTGCCGGTTATGCCGGGGGTATCATGAGTGCCGCACTTGATGGTATGAATGCAGCGACAAATATTTTGCAGCGTTATCGGTAGTAAAAATACTTTTAACGCTGAGGCGGAAAATCGTAAAAAAACATAAATCTTGACTTGAACAGGGATGAGCAGGATATGCAGGATGATAAACAACCCCAAAGTCATTAGGGTTGAGATTTTATCCTGCCTATCCCTGTAAATAATTGTGATGGTTCCCTGCACAATTTCCAACTTAAAATGATTTTTGAAATGAGGATATTTTGAACGAAAATAGTTTAAAAACAATCTATGTAAATCAACTCAAAGAACGCGACCGGGTTGAATCAATCTTTTTGGTACGCGACAAAATTACCGCCATGGCCAAAAACGGCAAGCCCTATATGACGTTGAAACTGATGGATCGTACCGGTGAGGTCGAAGGGCGCATCTGGGATCGGGTCGATCAGTTTTCGGCCCTGTTTGCTAAAGATGATTTTATCCTCGTCAATGCTAAAGCCAGTGTTTATATGGGGAAAATGCAGTTGATTGTGCAGGATTTAAAACCCATTGCCGAAAAACTGGTTGATCTGAGTGATTTTTTACCGGTTTCACAACGTTCTGTCGCCACCATGCGTAGCGAGCTTGATGAACTGCTGGCATCGGTATCCGATGTGAACATTGCTGCTTTGCTGCGGGCGTTTTTTGACGACTCAGAATTCTTTGCCCTTTACAGTAAAGCTCCCGCCGCCAAAGCGATGCATCATGTCTATCTTGGTGGTTTGCTCGAACATTCTCTTGCGGTTGCGACGTTGGCAAGTGATGTCGCCGGACGCTACCCACAGGTGAATCGTGATCTGTTGCTATGCGGCGCGTTGTTACACGATATCGGTAAGGTCAGTGAACTTTCGTATCAGCGCTCTTTTGATTATACCGATGTCGGAAAGTTGTTGGGTCATATCGTTATCGGGGTGCAAATGGTTGAGGATCGGGTGCGCCTACTTCCCAATTTTCCCGCTGAACTGGCAATGCTGATAAAACATTTACTCTTGTCTCATCATGGTCAATACGATTTTGGCTCGCCGAAACGGCCGAAGTTTATGGAAGCGGTAATTTTGAACTTTGTTGATGATCTCGATTCGAAGATCAACGGGGTGCAGACCCATATTGATAAAGAACCCAATCGGGAAGGGAATTGGACCAGTTATCATCGGTTATATGATCGTTACTTCTACACCGGTGCCGGGCAATCTGAGGAGCTAGCCGAGTCAATCCCACCAGTCACGGTTGTGACCCCGGCAGCAGTTACCAAAAAAGAGCCCGAAGAGAAGCGGCAGCGTTATGATAAACCGCTCGGGGCAAGTCTGGGAGAGCAATTGAAACAAAAGAATCTCGATCTTTTTGCTACCATAACTGAAAAAGGGGAAAACTCTTGATACTGACTACCTTACCCACCGGTCCACTTGAGGTGAATTGTTACATTGTTGGCTGTGAAAAAACCCACCAGGCTGCTGTTATTGATCCCGGTGGCGATGTCGATAGCATCATGCAACTGGTACAGAAACATGGACTAACGGTTGAGGTGATTATCAATACCCACGGCCATTTTGATCATGTCGGTGGTAATCGGCAATTACAGGATGCCACTGGTGCCCAATTGCTGATCCATAAAGATGATATTCCATTGCTGGCTCAGGCGGAAACGCACGCCTCTGTTTACGGTTTGCAAACCGAATCCTCTCCGGCTCCAACTGGTGAACTGGTAGAAGGTACAGATGTAAGAGTGGGTGAATTGTCGTTGCAGGTGTTCCATACCCCCGGTCATTCACCCGGTGGCGTTTGTCTCTATGTTGATGGCAATTTGATCGTTGGCGATACGTTGTTTGCCGGTTCTATCGGCCGTACCGATCTGCCCGGCGGTGATTACCAATTATTGATCGCCAATATTAAGGAAAAATTGTTGCCATTGCCGGAAGATACCAAGGTTCATCCTGGACATGGGCCGATGTCGACAATTGGGGCAGAAAAATTACATAATCCGTTTTTGCAATAAAATAAAGGTATGGAGATTGGTCCATAATGCCCATGACAAGGGACGCATGAACCCATCCATGGGGCTTGTTGTTGCCATCCCTGGCAACAAACACCCTTGCTTTGGGCATCATGAACCAATCAGGCGGATGTGCTGAATATGATTAGATGATTTATGAGTTTTTGGAGTTGTAATTATGTTGCATGGTAAAAGGATTGTTCTCGGGGTTAGCGGTGGCATCGCTGTATACAAAGCGGTTGAATTACTACGGTTATTGACTAAGGCAGGTGCCGATGTTGATGTGGTTATGACCAGAAATGCTTGTGAGTTTGTTGCCCCACTGACGTTTCAGACCCTCTCTGGCAATCCGGTACATACCAACCTGTTCAGTCTCCAGCAAGAGCAGAAAATTGACCATATTTCCCTTGCCGACCGTGCCGACCTTTTCATATTGGCTCCAGCTACCGCTAATCTGGTGGGTAAGATTGCTCAGGGTCTTGCCGATGATCT
>DAOWKG010000319.1 GCA_030639985.1 Desulfuromonadaceae bacterium | reverse complement strand
GAAGACCTTGTGGCCGTGCTCTTTCTCTACTTTGGTGCCCTTCTCGGAAGCCGACCAGTCCCAGGTCATCTTGGTGCCATCAACCTTGGCATAGGTTGGGATATGGCAGGTTTGACAGGCCACTTTGGCACTGTGCTGGTTAAGTATGCTTTCGCTGTGAGGATCGCTGTCGTGACACTGCTCACAGGTAACTTTGCTGGTATTGTTTGGTGATACGATCAGGGAGTCGCCGGCGATATCGTGGCTCTCGGTGGTGTGGCACTCCTGGCAGGTGAAGTCCTGGCCGTCGGTACCCAGGTGGACGTCAACATCCTTGGTCGGGTTGATCAGGGCTTTGCCGATGTCACCGTGCTTGACGTTGTTGCCACCGCCGCCGAATGCGTGGCAGACCAAGCAGTTTTTACGAGCTGGTGCACCGACGCTCTGGGCGATTTTCACCAGGTCGAGCTTCGGATCAGGATTGCCGGCAGCGGTCGGGGGCTTCTTGTAGGTGCCAGTGGTGTCGTGGCAGACTAGGCAGTCGACCTTGGTCTGATCGGTGAAATCGAAGCTGTCATCCTTCCAGCCGTAGCCGATGTGGCAGCTGGTGCAGCGTGGTTCGTTCGATTGTACGGCTCCGCAGAAGTTGTTCATGACGTTGATCTTGCCGCGCTTGACTTTCTTGCCGTCGATGATTTGCTCAGATTCCCAAGTCCAGTGTGAAGTTGCCATTACATCAGTAGCAGCATCTTCGTGGCATTCGAGGCAGGTTTCGGTTACTTCTGGACCACTATTGAATGGCCCTTCAATAAACTCTGAGTGGTCGGTTGCACCGACGGTTCCTGCCCATGTCAGGCTCAGAACCAAGACGCAAAACAACAGTCTTTGTGGCATTTTTTTCATACGGTTTACTCCTGTAGTCAATGAAAAGAGAAATACAAAATAACCTTCGTGTGAACCAAAGGTCAGATTAACTGTGGGTTGCCGATTCGTAATAGTGAGGTAAAGATTGACTTAATAGCAAAATCAATATCACCGTATATATTAAATGTGAGATATGGTCGGACGAAAAGATATATTAAAATTTGCTTTTGAGCAATGAAAAAATTGACAAAAATGCTTTTATAGCACTGAGATAGTTGAGTTTTTTGGTATAAAATAGGATTGGTTGGTTTTGTACTTTGTTGTGTTGCTTTAGCCTTTGCATTGGGGGGGGACCTACTGTTTTGGTTCCCCCCCCCAATGCAACTTAGTCAATTTTTTGCGCTAAAACCTCACGGGGCTTGCCACTACCGTCTGATGGGCCGACAATACCTTCTTGTTCCATCCGTTCAATCATTCTGGCAGCACGGTTGTAGCCGACACGTAAACGGCGCTGTACCATTGAGATTGAAGCTTGTCTGCTATCGGTGACAATTTTGATAGCTTCGTCCCAAAGGACATCATATTCTTCCTCTTCAGCACCATCGGCGGTTGCTGTCGGTGGCACTTTCAAGATCGATTTGTCGTAGTCTGCTTTTCCCTGTTTGGCGAGGAACTCGACTACCCGTTGCACCTCTAGTTCGGAAACAAAGGCACCGTGAACCCGTTGTAGATAGCCAACTCCGGGGGGAAGGAACAGCATGTCTCCCATCCCGAGTAGGGTTTCAGCACCCATGGAGTCGAGGATGGTGCGGGAATCGGTGCGGGAGAATACTTTAAACGAAATCCGGGTTGGAAAGTTCGCTTTGATCAGGCCGGTAATGACATCGACACTTGGACGCTGGGTGGCAAGAATCAGGTGGATTCCGGCAGCTCGAGCCATTTGGGCCAACCGGGCGATAGATTCTTCCACTTCTCGTCCGGCAACCATCATCAGATCGGCCAGCTCATCAACGATGAGAACAATATAGGGGAGGTGGGCGTGTTCCAACTCCTCCTTCGCTTCGAGGGGCAGTTCGACATCCAGTTGGGCATCAAGAAAATCTTCCGAATGATCCGGTTCTGGCGGTAACTCTGCAGTTTCTTTTGCTTCCTTGGCAAGTTTACGATTATATCCATCAATATTGCGGACACTTTTGGCCGCCATCAATTGGTACCGCCGCTCCATTTCCCGTACCGCCCAAGCGAGTGCCAGTGATGCTTTTTTCGGGTTGGTAACTACCGGCAGTAACAGATGGGGAATCCCTTCGTAAATCGACAGTTCCAACATCTTTGGATCGATCATAATCAGGCGGACATCTTCTGGTGATGCTCGGTAGAGCAATGATAAAATCATGGTATTGATCGATACCGATTTGCCGCTGCCGGTTGAACCGGCAACCAGCAGGTGGGGCATTTTTGCCAAGTCTGATACCACTACCTGGCCGAAAATATCTTTGCCGAGAGCCATAGGTAACTTGCCGCCGGTTTTTTGAAACGCTTGCGATTCGACAATTTCTTTCAGGTAAACGGTCTCGCGACTGTTGTTGGGAATTTCGATACCAACCACACCACGACCTGGAATCGGGGCGACAATACGGATTGAAACGGCCTGTAATGCCATTGCCAGATCGTCCTGTAAATTTGCTATTTTGTTAACCTTTACTCCGGGCGCTGGAGAAAATTCATACATCGTGACCACCGGGCCGGGTTTCACTTCAACAACATCACCTTCAACGCCGAAATCGAGCAGTTTTTTCTCCAGCATTCGAGCGGCCATGGTTAAACTATCCCGATCAATTGGTTTCGGGTCGTCCCCATCGTGGTTCAGTAATGATGAGGCCGGGGTATGGTAGGTGCCACTTGGTTCCAGAAACGAGAATGCTTCTTGGTCATCTTTAAGCTTTGGTGCTTTGCTTTTTTTCCCTTTGGAGATTTTCACCTCCGGTAGTTTTTTTGGTTCGGGATCGATAATGGTAGGGGTGTGAATTTCCAAGGTGATTTTTTCTTGTTGGCGTAGTTCCCGGCGTGCTTGTCGGGCATTACTGCGTCGTTCAAGTCGGCGCCCAAAGCGTTGGAGGATACCGTCTAAAAATAGAACCAGTGAAAAGCGGGTCGATAAAATCAGGAACACAAAGAAGAACACCAGCAGAATTATTATGGCACCACCAATATTGAGATAGTGCGACAGTAATTGCGCCAGAACCCTACCAATGGCACCACCAGCTTCATTAATATGGCTGCCAAATAGCGGAACGGTGGAAAATTTGAGGGCTAGCAGGCCACCAATCGTTATTTGTAGCAGAAAGAAAGCGATCAATCTGGCAATGCGAAAGTGTACTTCACGAAATTTCAACCAGCGCCATGCCAGGAGGAGGCACCCCAGCGGCCATAACAGAGCAGTCAAACCAAAGGCCTGATACAGCAAATCAGCGATATGGGCACCGAAGATACCGACCAGGTTATTGATCTGATCAGGATTAAGGTTGTTGTTAAACGAAGGATCGCCATTGTTGTAGCTGCCAAGGCAAACCAGTAGGAAAACTCCCAGAGCCAGCCAGATCAGACCGAGGATTTCTTTGTGCATATGGCTTTCGAACGGAATTTCCGGGATCTCTTTTTCTTTATTCTTTGTCATAAAACTTATCTTTTCAGTTTGTTGATCTCAAGATTTAATTACTTACCCGTTGCTGTCAACTTAGTAGAGAATAGCTAATTATACCACTACCAACCAGTACGCAATAGATGGCAAAACCGATTAAGCGTTTGCGACGCACTACGTTCATCAGGCAGCGGATGGCAAAAAGACCACTTAAAAAAGCGATTAAAGCTCCCAGGCTATAGGCGGGAATGGCCGCTGCAGTAACATGTTGTAGATCTTTCAATGAGAGCAGCATCGCTCCGCCAACCGCAGGTAGTGCCAGTAAAAATGAAAACTTGGCTGCCGCTTCCCCGTCAATGCCTCGGAGGAGGAGGCAAGCGATGGTGGATCCGGAGCGGGAGATGCCGGGGATAATGGCAAAACCCTGAACGATGCCAACCAGGATGGTATCGGTGGGGTTGATTTTACTCAACGGTCTACCATTGGTGCGGCGGATTTTTTCTGCCAGAGTCAAAAAAGAGGCAGTAACAATTAACATACAACCAATAACGAGGAGATTGTCGAACAATCCGGTGAAAAAATCTTTGCCGGTCAGTCCGATGATAGCAGTCGGGATTGAACCGAGAATCAACATATGGAGGATATGGCGATCTTTTTGTGCCGCTTCATCGTGATGAAAATAACAACTGAGTAAATTCCAGATATCGGCCCGGAAATAAATAATCACCGCCAGGGTTGTTGCGGCATGGAGCAGGACATCAAAAAAAAGTCCTGGTTGCTCAAAGCCGGGGAGAAAGTGTTGGGTTATTGCCAAATGTCCAGATGAGGAAACTGGCAAAAATTCGGTCAATCCTTGAATCAGACCCAGTAGGCAGGCGTGAAGATAGTTCATTTGTATTTTATAACTCCAAAATCAGCGGTAGAATCAAAGGTCTTCTGGCAATACGTTTATTGAAGCAGCGTCGCAGGGTTTTGCGCACTTCAACCCGAAGTTCTTCCCAGTCGGTAAGCATTGCCAGACTGTGCTCCTGCAACAGGTCGCAGATTGCCTGTTTCGCTTCGGCTAACAAAACTTCACTGGCCGCATCGTCTTCGGGGACAAAGCCTTTGGTGAAAATATCTGGCCCCTGCACAATTTCGCCAGTTGACTGATTGATTGCCAGCATCAGGATGACCATTCCGTGGTTAGCCAGATGGCGACGATCCCGCAATTCCATCTTGCCGACATCACCAACCCCCTTGCCATCAACCAGCACCCGTCCGGTTTCAAACGGTTCCCCCAAGGCCATGCCACTGCTGTCGATGGTTAAACTTTGACCGTTTTCTACCACTTTGGTGTTTTCTGGTGCTACCCCCATCTCGATGGCTAGCTGGCGATGTTTGACCAGATGGCGATATTCGCCATGTACCGGGACAAAATATTCCGGTTTGACCAGATTGTGTACCAGTTTCAGCTCTTCTTTACTGGCATGGCCGGAGACGTGGATTTCACTGGTGGTTTCGTAAAAAACTTCGGCGCCACGGCGATAGAGGTTATTGATTAAATCGCTGATAGATTTTTCGTTGCCTGGGATAAACTTTGACGACAGAATAACGGTGTCGCCCGGTTCCAGTTCGATCTTTTTATGATCACCAAGGGCAATTCGCATCAACGCGCTTAATGGTTCACCTTGGCTGCCAGTGGTGATGATCAATATCTGCTCCGGCGGTAAATCGCGCATAGCCCGCAGGTCGATAAATTCCTCTTCAGCAATGGACAGATAGCCCAGTTGTCTTGCAATATCAACATTACTGACCATGCTGCGCCCGTTAATCAGCAGTTTGCGACCCGCTTTTTTTGCGGCATCGGCAATCTGTTGGATACGGTGGATATTGGATGAAAAGGTCGCCACAATAACCCGTTGCTGGCATTGTGGAATCATCTCATCCAGAACCTTGCCAACGGTACGCTCTGAGAGGGTGTAGCCTTCATTTTCAACATTGGTTGAATCGGCCAGTAATAGTAATACCCCTTTTTCCCCCAGCTCTGCCAAGCGTGCCAGATCGGTATTGTTGCCATCGACCGGAGTCTGGTCAATTTTGAAATCACCAGTATGGATTACCATTCCGGCGGGAGTGTCGATTGCCAGACCGACTCCATCCACAATTGAGTGGGCGGCTCGATAAGGCTCGACAGTGAAGGGTTCAAGGACAATTTTCTGTCGGGGGATAATTTCTACCAGTTCAATCTGGTCATCCAGTTCAAACTCTTTCAGCTTGTTGTGTAATAGCCCCAGAGTCAGTTTGGTGGCGTAGATGGCAGGTTCACCGAGCTGGTGCCACAGAAATGGAATTGCCCCGATATGGTCTTCGTGCCCATGGGTTAAAACCAGACCGACAATATCGTCACTACGATTTTCCAATACCGTGACGTCGGGTAGCACCAGATCGATACCAAACATGTAGGCTTCGGGGAACATCAGCCCGCAATCGATCAGGATGATTTTTCCGGCACATTCAATCGCCATTAAATTCATCCCGATTTCACCTAGACCGCCAAAGGGGAGGATCTGTAATTGTTCCGGTTCGTTTTCAGACATCGGTAGCTGCTCCTTGCAGGCAGGCTGCAATTTGATCGTGGGCATTGTTGGTCAAGGCTTCAAGATCGCTGTTTTTTAAATTGTCGGTAGCAAGGGGGGGAAGAAAATTTACCACCACGGTGCCGGAAGTAACCCGCCAGCTTCCTTTGGGGAGAACG
>DAOWKG010000053.1 GCA_030639985.1 Desulfuromonadaceae bacterium | reverse complement strand
GTCATACCACCATGATCAACGGCCTCGGAGTGCTGGGGTGGGGTGTTGGCGGAATAGAAGCTGAAGCAGCAATGTTGGGACAGCCGATCTCCATGTTGATCCCTGCAGTGGTTGGGTTCCGTTTTAGTGGGACTCTCAGGGAAGGGGTCACTGCAACCGATTTGGTCTTGACCGTCACCCAGATGTTACGTGCCCATGGGGTGGTGGGTAAGTTTGTCGAATTCTTTGGCTCCGGGTTGTCACAACTGCCACTTGCTGACCGGGCAACAATTGCCAATATGGCTCCCGAATATGGGGCTACCTGTGGGTTTTTTCCCGTTGATCTGATTACCCTCGATTATTTACGGTTGTCGGGTCGCAGTGAAGAAACGGTGGCTCTGGTTGAAGCCTATTGTAAGGAGCAGGGGCTTTGGCGTAGCCATGATCTTCCAGATCCTGAGTACAGTGCGGTTCTGGAACTTGATCTGGCAACTGTCAGCCCTAGTTTGGCGGGTCCAAAGCGACCACAGGATCGGGTTTTGCTGGAAGAAATCGGCAAAGCGACTGAGAAGGTTTTGCCTGAAATAGAGAGAGACAAGGGGATTCCAATCTCTGGCACTACTGAGTATCTCCATCATGGTGATGTTGTTCTCGCCGCAATTACTTCCTGTACCAATACTTCCAACCCGGCAGTTATGATGGCCGCTGGATTGCTGGCCAAAAAGGCGGTTGAAAAAGGGTTACGACAAAAATCGTGGGTTAAAACCTCATTGGCACCCGGATCTAAAGTTGTTTCCGATTATCTGGCCAAAGCCGGGTTGCAAACTTATCTTGATCAGCTTGGATTTAATATTGTCGGCTACGGTTGTACTACTTGTATTGGGAATTCTGGGCCGCTGGACGATGCGGTTGCTGCTGCAATAGATGTGGGCGATTTGAGTGTTGGTTCGGTTCTCTCTGGAAATCGTAATTTTGAGGGGAGGATTCATCCTCAAATCAAGGCAAACTGGCTTGCTTCCCCACCGTTGGTGGTTGCCTTTGCTCTGGCTGGTACTACCAGGATTGATCTGAGCTGTGAATCACTTGGTGAGGATAGTTCCGGACAACCAGTTTATTTGAAAGATATCTGGCCCAGCAATGATGAGGTTGCCGAGATGGTTGCGTTGGTCAATGCACAGATGTTTCTCAAAGAGTATGCAGAAGTATTCAGTGGCGATGTAAATTGGCGTAATCTACCGGTTCCGGAGGGCTTAACATACGCTTGGGACGCCGATTCTACCTACATTCGTCGCCCCACTTTTTTCGACCAATTGCAGGTTTCCAAAACCTATCCCGGCTTTGAACAAGCCCGGATCCTCGCCCTACTCGGTGACTCCATTACAACTGACCATATTTCACCTGCCGGATCGATCATGGCAACCAGTCCCGCCGGACAATATCTGCGGGAGCATCAGGTAGAAGGTCGAGATTTTAATTCTTACGGGTCACGGCGCGGCAACCACGAAGTTATGGTGCGCGGAACTTTCGCTAATATTCGTTTGCGGAACAGGTTGGTACCGGAGACCGAAGGTGGAGTTACAAAGTATCTCCCCACCGGCGAGGAAATGAGTATTTTTACCGCTGCCAATCGCTATAAGGGAGATCAGATCCCCTTGGTCGTCGTTGCCGGTAAAGAATATGGAACCGGTTCCAGTCGCGATTGGGCGGCCAAAGGGACGTTGCTACTGGGGGTTAAAGCGGTTTTAGCTGAAAGTTATGAGCGTATCCACCGTTCTAATTTGGTGGGGATGGGGGTTCTACCATTACAATTTCTGGATGGAGACTCTGCCGTAAGTCTGAATCTGGATGGGAGTGAAACCTTATGCCTTCCTGTGGTTGACGGGTTGAGTTCCAAGCAAATTCTGCCATTAACTATTATTCGGAAAAACGGCAGTCAACAAACTCTGGAAGTTCTCTGCCGGTTGGATACTGACCAGGAAGTGAGCTACTTTCAGAGTGGTGGAATTCTTAATTATGTTTTACTGCAGTGATACCCCACCTCCTTTAGAAACCTGTGGGGCCGGAACTCAGTTCCGGCCCCATCTGACTAAATTTGTATCTATCTAGTTCGAAATCAGAGTCTCAATGAATTAGGGTGGTGCGCCTCAAATTCTGGTTGAACCGTATGGCAGACGGTGCAATCGTTACCGATGGGGCGATCATTGCCTTGATATTGCAATGGTTGAATGCTGTCACGATTGGTTCCCAGCTTGTTGAGGGTTGCCGGGTACACTGCATGAGGGCTGCTGTGGCAGGCAGCACACATCATTGCTTCCATTTGATCGTGGCGGTTACGGAACAGTTCACCTGACCCTTCTGTCCAAGTATTGAAAGCCTCAGTGGTACTGCCCATTTCGAATTCTTCGTGGCAATTCAAGCAATCTGGTTCATTAATCCAAGGGGTGCGGGGATTGATCTCATCTATCGAATCGACCATTCTTGCTTGCAGGTTTTCCATCAGTCGTGCGGCACCTTTTTTGCCCGCTTCCAGTTCTTTTTTAAGGAGACTAAGGGAGTGGTCTTCCATGGTGCCGTGGCAGTTGGTGCAATCCATAAACTCTGAGTGGTGGCTAC
>DAOWKG010000179.1 GCA_030639985.1 Desulfuromonadaceae bacterium | reverse complement strand
GAACAACAAATTAATCTGGAAATCAACATTGCTGCTAAACCCCTTCTGGTCAACGTTGATCCCGGACAAATTCAGCAGGTATTATTAAATTTAACCATGAACGGGATTCAGGCGATGCCGGAGGGCGGCAGCCTCATTTTGAGTTGTCATCATGTCGCCGAAATTGAACTGCCAGACAGTATTGCGGCTATCGATACCAGCTGGATTTGTCTACAAGTCAGGGATCAAGGGGTCGGCATTGAGGCAGAGATGTTAGGGCAAATATTTGACCCATTTTTTACCACCAAAGATATCGGTCAGGGCACTGGACTTGGCCTGTCAATTGCTTATGGTATCATCGAAGAGCATGGCGGCTGGATCGATGTCAGCAGCACCCTCGGAGTTGGAAGCTGTTTCAGCGTCTATCTCCCTGAAAACCAATTGGAGAACCAACCTGATGAAGCATGATTTGCCAGGGAAGATCATGGTGATTGACGATGATAGCGCTCTGGGTGAATTGCTCGAAGAAGATCTTACCCGTCGTGGTCATCAAGTTTGGACTGCCCTCAAAGTTACCGAGGCGCGTGAGATATTGCATCACCACGAAATTGATCTGGTGCTGACCGATCTCAATATGCCGGAAATCAACGGCATCGATTTTTGTGCTGAACTGCATGAAAATCGTCCCGATCTGCCGGTTGTTATCATGACCGCATTTGGTAGCCTCGAAACTGCAATTGCAGCACTTCGAGCCGGAGCATACGACTTTGTTACCAAGCCGGTCGATCTTGATTTGCTGAGTATTTCGCTTAATCGGGCTCTGCAACATCGCCATCTCCAAGAGAAGGTCCGATTGCTTAAAAGTCAGGTGCGACGGCAATCGGCCGATGATGAAATGATTGGGGAAAGTTCGGTATTTCAGCAGCTCAAACAACAAATCACCCGCATCGCCGATCTTGATACTTCGGTATTGATTTCTGGAGAAAGTGGTACTGGTAAAGAACTGGTAGCCAGAGCATTGCACCGCCAGAGTCACCGGAATGAAGGTTCCTTTGTCGCGGTTAATTGTGCTGCGTTGCCAGAAAGCCTCCTTGAAAGTGAGCTGTTTGGCCATGTTCGTGGTGCGTTTACCGATGCCAGAGAAAACCGCAAGGGCTTGTTTGTTGAAGCATCGGGGGGGACGTTGCTCCTGGATGAGATTGCCGAAATGCCTCTCTCTCTACAACCAAAATTACTGCGAGTACTCGAAGATCATAAAATACGCCCCCTGGGGAGCAGTAATGAAATTGATTGTGATGTCCGGGTGTTGGCTTCAAGCCATCAGGATTTGGCCGCAGCTGTTGCCGCCGGACGGTTTCGGAGTGATCTATACTATCGCCTCAATGTGATTCAATTGGAGTTGCCACCACTGCGAGCTAGGGGGAATGATATCCTGTTATTGGCGCTTGAGTTTATCAAGCAATTAAGTAAACGATTCAATAAGTCGGTGACCGGTTTGGCACAACCGGTAGCCGCCAGTTTATTGGCCTATGACTGGCCGGGAAATGTTCGCGAGCTACGCAATGCGATTGAACGTGCTGTGGCGTTGACCCACCATACCAAGCTGACAATGGAAGATTTTTCCGAACAGCTAAAATCAAATCATGGCAGCGCTAAAATTCCTACCGGCATAGTAGAAACTGGAACGATAATAACCCTTGAAGAGATGGAAAATCGCTATATTGATCAAGTGTTGGAGCAACTCAATGGTAATCGCACCATGGCTGCCCGGTTGCTGGGTGTAGATCGTAAAACCCTCTATCGAAAATTAAAAGAATGAGGCTTGCCGGAGATAGCATTATTGGTTATCTCCATATTTGGGACATTTTGCCCCGCTGGGACATTCTGCCCCACCACAATTACCGCAATCCCTCATATTTAAGGCCTCCATTCTTGGCATGCCGTTTGCTAATAATCCATAACAGAATCATACTTTACTGGAGAAAAATCTATGTTTACGCGTTTTTATGCACTTTTTGCGGTTACTTTATTAATCCTCGGATTTGTCGCTCCGCCGACATTCGCACAAGACGCCGGAATTGCAAGTTTACGCGAAACGGGGAAAGCATTTCGCAGTGTTGCTAAGGAAGTTAGTCCTGCTGTGGTTTTCATTCGGGTAGAAAAGGAAGTTAAGCAACGGCGCATGGGAGCCGATCTATTTGGTGGCCAACAGTTCGGGAATGAATTCTTTCGTCATTTTTTTGGTGAGCAACCCCAGCTAAAACAGCCCAAAAATGCACCAAGACAACGGCAATCTGGACAAGGGTCAGGTTTTATTATTTCCGCCGATGGCTACATAATGACTAATAACCATGTCGTTGGTGAAGCCGATAAGGTAACGGTGCAATTATTGGATGGTAGCGAGTATTCAGCTAAGATTGTCGGTACCGATCCCCCTACCGATGTTGCTTTGATAAAGATTGACACCGATGAGGATTTACCGTTTTTGCCGCTTGGCAACTCGGACAAACTAGAAGTAGGAGACTGGGTTCTCGCTTTCGGTAATCCTTTTGGTTTATCTCATACCTTAACGGCTGGCATTGTCAGTGCTAAGGGTCGTAGCGGCATTGGTATCACCGATTACGAAAACTTCATTCAGACTGATGCCGCTATTAACCCTGGTAATTCTGGTGGGCCATTGGTGAATATTGACGGTGAAGTAGTAGGTATGAATACCGCTATCTTTACTCGCAGTGGTGGTTATATGGGGATAGGCTTTGCAATTCCTATTAATATGGCAAAAGGGATAAAGCAACAATTGGTTAATCATGGTGGCGTTACCAGAGGCCAACTGGGAGTTATGATTCAAGAGTTAACCAACGAGTTGGCAGAATCTTTTGGTATCGGTCAGCGACAGGGAATTTTGATTTCCCAGGTGATGCCCGATTCATCTGCCGACCAAGCCGGGCTTGAACAAGGTGATATCTTATTAAAGTTAAATGGCAATGAGATTGGCAATATTGCTGAATTTCGGAACCAGATTGCCATGACCAGTCCGGGTACCAAAGTAAAGTTTTTGGTTCTTCGTAATGGAAAGAAGATTAAAGTTAACGCGACCATTGGAACAAAGGCTGCCGATACTACCGATAACCCGATCAATAGTGATGAACTGCCAGAATTGGGAATGCAACTGCAGAAGCTTACCCCGGAACTGGCAAAACAGTTTGGTTATGAAAATAGCCGTGGGGTATTGGTCACCGAGGTAGCGTCAGGTTCAATTGCTGCCCGCGCCGGGATAAAACGGGGAAGTTTAATTGAAGAAGTTAACCGCAAAGAAGTTAATACTCCGGTTCAGGTGAAGAAGTTGATTATGCAGGGGAAAAAAGAGATCGTATTATTGTTGCTGCGGCATGGCAACAGTAGTCGCTATATAGCACTTAAAATGGAGAAATAACTACTTTTCAAATGGCTGGTGCTCTGCTCAGCATCAGCCATTTACAGCAGAACCAGATTGTCTTTGGACGTTGCCTCCTACGTCCGACTTGGGGAACCAGCAGGGTTCCCCATTTTTTTGTCCAAATACAGCCTTCCTTGCTAATTAATTTTGCAAACCGCAGCTATTTGTTTTATATCTGAACCACATTAATTAATTATTTAGGATCCAGGATTATCCAGGAGATCATGATGAAAGTAAAATTTCTTGCAGCAATTGCTATGTTGGTTCCAGTTCTCATCTACGTTTGGCAAAACAGTGCACCGGTAACGATACAGTTTCTTAAGTGGCACTATCCGGTACCCCAAGCAATTCTCTTGCTTGCGACTCTGTTGGTCGGGGTTGTTTTAGGTTTACTCCTGGGTAGTGCCTGGAAAAATAAAGAAAAGGTCAAACAGAAAAAGGCTGACAAAAAAGCCAAAAAGCAGCACAAAACTGAGGAAAAGTTAAAAAAACAGCAGGAAAAACAGCAAAAAAGTAGTGGTGAAGGTTCAGACCAATCTGCTACGAAAGATGAAACTGAAACTTCTGAGCCGTTCACTGAATAGTTACCTTTAAAAGTGGAGGTAGGTAGATGAAGGGCAAAATTGTAATAACCGGGGCAACATCTGGTTTTGGTAAAGCTTGTGCCGAACTGTTTGCTGCTAAGGGCTGGCAACTGATTTTGACTGGTCGGAGAAATGATCGGTTGCTGCAATTACAACAACAGCTTGGCTCTTGTGTTGAACAAATTATCCCTTTGGATGTTTGTAATCGGGATGAGGTCTTTAAGCAGCTGGGCTCACTTAAGGATGTTGATGTCCTGTTAAATAATGCTGGTCTGGCACTGGGTCTGGAACCCTCCTGGCAGGTAAATATCGATGATTGGGAGGTAATGGTAGATACCAACATCAAAGGATTGATGTATTGTACCAGAGCATTGTTGCCATCGATGGTTAAGGGTAATAGTGGCCATATTATTAATATTGGTTCGACGGCCGGGGAATGGCCATATCCAGGTGGGAATGTTTATGGTGGGACTAAAGCTTTCGTGCAGCAATTTAGCCGAAACCTCCGAGCTGATCTACTTGGAAGCAGAGTCAGGGTTACGGTATTGGCACCAGGAATGGCAGAAAGTGAATTTTCAAATGTTCGGTTTAAGGGAGATGTTGAAAGTGCTGCCAAAGTTTATCAGGGGGCAGAAGCGTTGCAGCCAGTGGATATTGCCGAAACGGTATATTGGCTTGTAACTCGGCCGAAACATGTAAATATCAATGCTATTGAGATGATGTCGATCGATCAAGCGTGGGGGCCATTGGCAGTCCATCGAGATAATGATTAAAATAGCTGGCGTTGGATAGTTTTTGCCAATTCGGTAGCCGGAGTAAAGTCTACTCTAAGTTCAATCGTTTTACGGCAATCACTCAATGCATGACTGAATAATTTCATTTCATAGCAGGTCTGTGCCCGACCCCAATACCCTTCATATTGTTGCGGACTAAGTGTTACGGCATGGTTGTAGTTTTCCAGTGAGGTATCGAACTTTTCCATTACT
>DAOWKG010000240.1 GCA_030639985.1 Desulfuromonadaceae bacterium | reverse complement strand
ATGATTGATGGATTTATAGTCGAAAAACTGGTTAGCCACCAAGAACACCAAGAAAATCTTTTGATTTTCTTGGTGGCTAAATTGCCTTTTTGAACATAAAACTGTAGAAGAATAATTACCGTAAAATTCAACTTAATAAAACAAAACCAAAAACCGGTACGGAGGAAAAAATGGCAAAAGAATGGGTCAAGCAGATGCAGAACGAGGTCAACACCCTCGAAAAGCTGGAAAAATATATCAATGTATCCGCTGATGAAAGAGAAGCAATTAATACCCTTAAAACTAAATGGGGGACAACGCCATATTTTGCGTCATTGATGGACAAAGATGATCCGAAATGTCCAATTCGGATGCAGGTGTTACCGTCGATGAAAGAAAAAGTAAACGAGTTCGGGATGAATGATTATCTGATCTGGAAAGAGAATCGTGCCACCGAAGAGGTTCGTCCCGACAGTATTGCCCGCCAATACAAAGATCGCATCGCTTTCACCGTTATTGAGACTTGTGGCATCTATTGCCGCCATTGTTTCCGTAAAGAGCTGGTGGTCGATCAGGACTTGAAACTTCGCTTTGATGTTGAAGAGGGGTTGGCTTGGATTGCCGAGCATAAAGAAATCCGTGACGTGTTGATTACCGGTGGTGATCCACTGTTGTTGTCGGATGATAAGTTGGCATACCTGATTGGTAAATTACGTGAGTTGCCACATATTGAGATGATCCGGATTGGTTCACGGCTACCGATTGTCCTGCCACAGCGAATTACTGAGGGGTTGAAAAAAGCGATCGGCGGATTTCACCGGGTTCCGGTCTGGATCAATACCCAGTGTAACCACCCGAATGAGATCACCGAAGCGACAGCAAAAGCGGTTTACGAGTTGATGAGTTGTGGCATCAATGTTGGCAACCAGGCGGTACTGCTGAAGGGGATTAACGATAACGTCCCGGACTTCCGGGAGCTGCACCAGAAATTGTTACGTATCCGCATCCGCCCTTATTATGTCTTCTATTGCGAGCCAGCTCCGGGTATCGATCATTTCCGTACCCCGGTGGAGAAGGGTGCCGAGTTGATTCGTGATGCCCTGCGTGGGCATACCACTGGTCTGGCACAACCAATGTATGTGTTGGCAACCAATATTGGCAAGATTCCACTGATGCCCGATTATTACATTGTGGACAAGAACGATAAGGAATATACGCTGCGAAACCATTTGGGGCAGACCACCAAAATTCCGAATATGCCGGAGTAGCTATCAGAACAAAGGCTGATTGCCTCCAAGGCACCAAGAGCACCAAGAAAGCTATTGTTAAAACATTTTGATTCTCTTGGTGGCTTGGTGGCTAACGTTTCAATTCTTAGATTTTTTTTGGATTAAATTAACGATGGAGGCTGCGGACACAGCCTCCATCAATACACGAGTACATCTCGAGGTGGAGAAGCACTTATGAACTTACAAAGCTTACAGGAACTGATTCAAGAAAAAAAGGTCAAAAATATCGACCTGAAATATGTCGATCTGGTTGGGCGCTGGTATCATATTAACTTTCCGGCGCGGCGGATTGAATATGTCATGTCGCATGGTATCCCATTTGATGGCTCCAGTATTCCCGGAATGCGCAATGTCGAATCGGGTGATTTGATTTTAATGCCCGATCTTGCCACCGCGCGTTATGACACTTTTAATCCTAACCCTACCATACAGATTATTTGTTCAATCCGTGAAGCTGATTCTCCGGCTGGCTACAAAAAAGATCCTCGCAGTGTGGCGCAGAGGTCTTTTGACTACCTTAAGGAGTCGGGGATTGCCGATGAGATGTTGTGGATTCCCGAATTCGAGTTCAATCTGCTCAGTGAGGCGGTTTACTACAATACCAAGCATAAAGCGGGCTACCGGTTTTCCACCATGGAGAATAAGGAAGCGCTGCCGTTTGAATACGAAGATGCCGACGCTACCGCTCTAACCCATCGCAAGGGTTACCACCTTGATCGCCCTTATGATCGCAATGCCCATGTGCGGGAAGAAATCTCCGATTATATCGAAGAGAATATCTGCCCGATCCGTTACCACCATCATGAAGTAGGTATTAGTTCGCAGCAGGAGATCGAAACGGAACTGGCACCGTTTCCAGCGATCGCCGATAACATCATGTATATCAAGAGTGCCATCCAGCAAATTGCCCTCAAGCATGGGCTGGCAGCAACCTTGATGCCGAAACCGATGTATGGTGAAGCCGGCAATGGGATGCATTTCCATATGTTACTGAAAAAAAACGGCAAGAATATCCTTTATAAAAAAGGTGGTTATGCCGATCTTTCCGAGGTTGCCCTCCATTTTATCGGTGGCATTCTCTATCACGGCAAGTCGCTGGTTGCATTGACCAATCCCAGTACCAACTCCTATAAGCGTTTGTTGCCTGGGTTTGAGGCTCCAGTGAAGTTGATCTTCGGTTTGGCTAACCGCAGTGCTGCTATTCGTATCCCCAAATATGCGACCACCGAAGAAAACAAACGTTTTGAATTCCGTACCGGTGATGCGACTTGTAACCCATATCTGGCGACCAGCGCTCTGATTATGGCCGGAATTGATGGGGTCAAAAACAAGATTGATCCGACCGCAAACAATAATGGTCCTTTTGATGAAAATATTTTTGCCTGGTCGGAGGAAAAACGCAATGCTCTGCCCGCAATTCCAGCCAGTTTAGAAGAGGCATTGCAGGAACTGAAAAAAGATCACGACTATCTCCTCAAAGGGGATGTGTTCAGTGAAATGCTGATTGAAGGTTTGATCGAAGAGAAGATGAAAGAGGTGGTTGCCGTTAATGAACGTCCAACCCCGTATGAGATGAACCTCTATTTCAATCTTTGATGGCGTCGAAAAAAGTCCGCCCTGCTGCGTTACGCTGTTTTTTCAGGATCTCGACATACTGATGTATGTCTTCACCCCTGAAAAAACACCAAGCCTTGCCGGACGAAATTTTTGCTTAGCCATCACATGTAATTTTATTTTGTGAAAAAAAGATTTTCCGCCGGGGTATCTAATTTAGGGTTCTCCGGTATAACCAACACTCTAATATGGAGAAAAACAATGTGTGACACGTCGTTACCTGCAATCAAGGAACAATTGAAACAAGCCTACAATACTAAACTGTTTTTTACCGATCTGAACGGCCGGTTGAAGAATCTTTCGGTTAATCCGAATGAAATTGAAAATATCATGGAAAATGGTGTTGGTATTGATGGTAGTTCGATTGCGGGTATAGCTACAGTGGATAACAGTGACCGGGTTTTAAAGCCGGTTATGGAGAGTTTTCGCCTAGTCGATTTTGGTGATCGAAAGATTGGCTTTTTTGTCGGGCAACTGTTTAATCAGGATGGCACACGCACCTCAGTTGACCCACGCTACGCACTGGAGCGGGCGGTCGAAAAAGCAGCCACCGATAATCAAATCAAATTTTTGATGGGGCCGGAGCATGAGTTCTTCCTGTTCAACAGTGACGAAATCAATGCCGATACCCATACCGACAAGCTCGATTACTTTGGTTCGTCAGCAAACGATATCGGCGATGTTGTGCGGCAGGAAATTGTCAACGTGCTGGAACAATGTGGCGTTCAGTACGAAAAAACTCACCACGAAGTTACCTCATCACAGCACGAAATAAATCTTGAACCCGGTGATCCACTTACCATTGCTGACCGGACCATATTGTTTCAGTTTGTCACCAAAGAAGTAGCGGCACAGTACAATCTTCACGCTACATTTATGTCGAAACCGTTTACCGGTTACAATCGGAATGCGTTCCATATTCATTGTTCTTTTTCTGATCTTGAAGGCAACGGCCTCTGTTACGACGAAAAATGTGAACATGGGCTGAGTGACAAGTTGATGAACTTCATTGGTGGTTTGACCACCCATGCCCGGGCAATGTCGATTGTCCAGGCATCGACAGTTAATTCATATAAAGCCTATGTGCTGGGCAAAGAAGCACCAATTGTACGGGGCTGGGGCTTACAAAATCGTAGCTCGATGGTACGTATTCCCCATGCGCTGTCAACCAAGGCGACCCGGATGGAATTACGTTGCCCCGATGCTACCGGTAATGTTTATCTTCAGTTTGCTACCCTGATTTTTGCCGGGCTTGATGGTATTGAAACCAAAGCTGATGCTGGTCAGCCAGATATGGGCAGTACCTACAAAAAAGAGGCGCAAATCAAGGTGCTTGACGAGCGCTTTCTCCCCCGTGATTTTTATCCAGCGCTGATGGAAGCCGAAAAGAGCACCTTTTTGCCGCTAGCTCTGGGGGCAGATTTGTTCAATAACTACCTGAACCTCAAAATTGCTGAATGGGATGAGTACCGTACTACCGTCACCGATTTTGAGCATAAAAAATATATGAACATCTAGTAGCTTGTCGGACGTTATCGGAACAAAAAAAATGGCAGACCCTGAATTTCTATGGGATCTGCCGTTTTTTTTTGGTTTGGCTTAGATATTCTTGACACCTTTGTCTGCTTGTCTTAATTTTACCGACTATTCCAATTAATATTCATGATTGTTAGAAGGAGAAGAGCTGATGGCGATGCAATTTTTGGAGATGCCCGATGAAAATGGTTACTTTGGTGAATATGGTGGACAGATTATCCCGCCGGAGCTGAAGGCAATCATGGATGATATCAATGACTCGTATGAAACAGTCAGAAAAACCAAGGCATTTCAGGATGAGTTACAGGAGCTCTATGCCGATTATGTTGGTCGTCCGAGTCCAATTTATTTTGCCCGGCGTTTGACCGAAAAAGTTGGAGGCGCCAAAATTTTCTTCAAGCGGGAAGATCTGAACCACACTGGTGCACATAAAATCAACCATTGTCTTGGTGAAGCATTGCTGGCCAAATATATGGGTAAAACCAAAGTTCTGGCAGAAACAGGTGCCGGACAGCATGGGGTAGCTTTGGCAGCCGCCTGTGCCTTGATCGGGATCGAATGTGAAATTCACATGGGCGAGATCGATATCGCCAAAGAGCATCCCAATGTCACCAAGATGAAAATTCTCGGCTGTAAGCTGGTTCCGGTTACCCGTGGCACCAAAACGTTGAAAGACGCAGTCGATAGTGCCTTTGAAGAGTATGTAAAAGATCCGGTCAACTTTTTCTATGCTATTGGCTCAGTCGTTGGCCCCCATCCGTTTCCCAAAATGGTGCGCGATTTCCAGACTATTGTCGGTATCGAAGCGCGTGAGCAATTTCAGGCCAAAGAGGGCTGCTTGCCCGATTATGTGATGGCGTGCGTAGGTGGCGGTTCAAATGCAATCGGTTTGTTTACTGCGTTCTTGGATGATGAAAGTGTGCAGATGATCGGCGTGGAACCCGCCGGTAAGGGGTTGGATACTCCCGATCATGCCGCAACTCTTACTCTGGGTACCAAGGGTGGTTTGCATGGGTTTGAGTGCTACATCCTGCAAAATAAAGACGGTGAGCCATTGCCGGTTTATTCCATCGCTTCGGGGCTTGATTACCCCGGTGTTGGACCGCAACATTGTTACCTCAAAGATATCGAACGGGTGCAGTATGCGTCGATTGACGATAAAGAGTGTCTGGAAGCATTTATGACCCTCGCACGACTCGAAGGGATTATCCCCGCCCTCGAAAGTGCCCATGCTATTGCCCATGCAATGAAATTGGCACAAAAGCTTCCCGCAGACAAAAATATCCTGGTTAACTTGTCTGGTAGGGGCGATAAAGACGCCGATTTCGTCGCCGACTATTTGTCGCTTTAACAGCGTGGATATTATGTGAGGAGTATACCTCCTCACTTTTAACCCTTCACTCCTCACTGGGGTATACATGAACGCTGCTTTTGTTATTTTTGATCAGATGACGGCACTGGATTTTGTTGGTTTTTATGATCCATTGACACGGCTTAAATCGATGGATTTTATGCCCGATTTCCGGTGGCAGATATGTTCATATTGTGAAGATGTTGCCGACACGCAAGATTTGCGTTTTGATCCCGATCGCATTCGTGAAAGTTTAGCCGATTTTGATTTATTGGTAGTCCCGGGTGGTTATGGCAGTCGTCATTTACAACACAACGAAGACTTTGTCACCTGGTTAAAAACTGCCACCTCTGTGCCCTTAAAAGCATCGGTGTGTAGTGGCTCCCTATTACTTGGTGCGGCCGGATTTCTACAGGGTAAAAAAGCGACCACCCACCCCAAAGCCTATTCTGAATTAGCTCGTTATTGTGACGAGGTATCGGATCAGCGGATTGTTGATGCCGGTGACGTTGTTACCGCCAGCGGCGTGTCTGCCGCCATCGATCTGGGCTTGTATCTGGTTGAACGTTTAGCGGGAAAAGAGGTACGCATCGAGATAGCCTTGCAGATGGATTATCCTTATTATCCCTTTTCATAGAACTCAGCAATAACCGGTTATTTATGACGGCATATCCAGTACGTCTCTGACTTTTTGAGTTAATTTTGCCGCTGAAAATGGTTTTGGCAGCAGCTCTACGGCCCCTTTTTTCTGCCCAAGGTTGTCTTGCGGATAACCAGACATATATAGAGTTTTTATGCCGGGTCGAATTTCAGTCAAATAGTCACTCAATTCTACCCCACTCATTTTTGGCAACACTACGTCGGTTAGAAGTAACTGAATAGTCCCTTGGTGATTTTCTGCCAGTTGGATTGCGGTAAGCGGGTCTGATGCTGTTAGAACTGAGTATCCCGCTTCAGTAAGTATCGATTTGGTTATGTCAAGCAGTGAGAATTCATCTTCTACAATCAGAATTGTTGCGCTGCCACAAATCAGATTGTTGCTTTTAGTTAGTTCGAGGCTGGTCGCTGTCGTTTTGGGGCTGGGAAAATAGATACTGAAAGTTGTCCCCTGGTTGGGGATGCTGTTGACAATGATATAACCATTATTTTGTTTTACCAGGCCAAAAACCATTGAAAGCCCTAGCCCTGTCCCTTCTCCGACCTCTTTAGTGGTGAAAAATGGATCAAATATTTTGTCAATGATGTCTTCTTTTATGCCACAACCGGTATCGCTGATATCTACCTGTACATATTCACCGGGGTGACTTCCGGGATGACTATTACAAAAAGTTTCGTCAAAAAACAGCCGCTGGGTTTTCACGGTTATTACCCCGGTACCTGTGATGGCATCGCGGGCATTGATGATGAGATTGGTCAAAATCTGATTGAAGTGCCCAGGATCGATTTTAGTTATGGGATGCACTGCTTCGGGTTGCCAATTAATTTCCAGTTGTTCACCAATCAAGCGCTTGAGCATCGCCAGTGTTGTCGCAATCGTGTCGTTGAGGTTTAACTCTTCGGGGTGGTGGGTCTGCTGCCGGGCAAACCCGAGTAGTTGACGGGTTAAGTCTGCTGAACGATTGGCGGCAACATTGATTTCGTTGAGGCGTCTTCTGATTGGATCTTGCGGGTCAACTTTGAGTAAGGCCACTTCAACTTGTCCAATTATAATCGCCAGCATGTTATTAAAATCGTGTGCAACACCGCCAGCTAATTGCCCTATCTCTTCCATTTTTTGGGCCTGTTGGTATTTTTCCTGAACCTGTAACTGTTCCGTAATATCCCGCTTGGCAGCGACATAGTTAACGATTTTTCCCGCTGAATTCAAAATCGGTGAGATAGTGACATCTTCAACAAAACGGTTGCCATCTTTCTTCTTATTGACAAAGCGCCCTTGCCATGTTTTTCCGCTGGTAATGGTCTTCCACATTTCGGCATAGACGCTTTTATCCTGCTCGCCACTGTTTAAAATTCGTGGATTTTGACCTATAGCTTCATCTTGACTGTACCCGGTTACCGCTGTGAATGCCGGGTTGGCATATTCAATGATCGCATTGGTATTAGTAATGACAATTGTTTCGCCCGATTGCTCCACTGCTGCTACCAACTGACGAACTTTATCTTCTGATTGTTGCAACAGGCGCAAATCGATATCGATGCAAAACATTTCGTTATCGCCGGATGCGTTGGTGTGCATAATATGAGATGAATAGATGGGAACATCACTCCCTTTTTTATTTTGTAGAATGATTTTGCCGGAGGGGATAGCTTTCCCTTTCTCCAGCCGGCGGTTGGTCGATTCAATTACTTCAGTACGCATTTGTGGAGGGATAATCAGACCTTCGAGTTGCTGTCCCACCGCTTCCGCCCGTGAATAACCATAAATTTCGGTGCTGGCTTTGTTCCAGTAGGTAATCTTGCGATCTTTATCGTAGCCTTGTACCGGGATGTTTTCCAATTGATCAATAAGGGAGCGGAAGCGATTTTCGCTTTCGGATAAATCTATTTCGGTCTGTTTGCGTTTGGAAATGTCAATAACAATACCAATCATTCCGGTTAGTTTGTCATCTATATCGTAGCTACCGGTAATCGAAAGATCGGCCCAGAAGGTGGTGCCATTCTTGCGAAGGTAGCGCTTATCCATCCGGTACGAGGTGTTTTTTTTCTCTATCAGCTCCTGATTTAGAAGTAATTGTTTCGGTAAGTCTTCGGGGTGGGTTATGTTTGGTACCTTGATAGATCGCAATTCCGCAATATCATAGCCGATCATTTTGAGCCAGCTTGGGTTAGCTTGCAGGTATTGATTTGCGGCATCAACTTCAACCATCCCAACGACCTGATTGTCAAACAGAGCCTGAAGAAAACTTTTGTCCATATTGCTATTGACCTTTCTCTGAGCCCGGTGTCGATTGCGTTACGTAAGGAATATCAACAAGCTTTGATTACCATCAGGGTGATGTCGTCATCCTGCGAGTGTTCTCCACTAAAGCTGTTTAGTGCAGTCAGCAGTTGTGTGCTGATGGTGTCAGCGCTGCTGGCAGCAAATTGGATCAAGATATTATGAACCCTTGCAGTTCCGAACATCTCTCCCGCCATGTTTTGAGTTTCCCAAATGCCATCGGTTCCTATCAGTAAAATATCACCACTGCCGAATTTTAATGGTGGTTCCATCTCATAATGGCTATCCTCGAAAATTCCCAGAGGAATTCCCGAACTGTGAAGTTCACTTACCGTACCATTTGCCCGATAAAGGAAAGTTGGCGCGTGACCAGCAGAAACCCAGCTTAAAGAGCGATTTTTCGTGTCAAGTATACCATAAAATAAGGTCATGAAATGGGCGTTGGCGGTATCACGGCACAGGTGGCGGTTGAGTTCACTGATTAATGTTGATTCATCGGAACTATATTGTTCTGCCAGCGAGTGAAGGAGTCCCCGCGCAGTTGCCATCACTAGTGCCGAGCCAATGCCGTGTCCCGATACGTCACCAACGGCAATTCCCAAGTATTGATCAGGGCAATTTTTTATGTTGATAAAATCAAAATAGTCCCCTCCGGTTTCATCGCAGTAGATACTTTGGGCGGCCAGATCAAAATTTATGCAATCGGGAGCAGCGTCGGGGAGTAACTGTTGTTGAATCTCTTTTGCCAGCGCCAGCGATTGTTTCATCTGCTCGCGCTCTTTCAGTCTGTGCCCCATATTGTTAAAAACGTTGCCAAGATTTTGTAATTCATCACTGGTGTGAATATCGACCCTGACATCAAAATTCCCGTCGGCTAACTGACTTGCGGCCGTTGCCAGTTGCATAATTGGTTCGGTTACTTTGCGGGAGCGGATGATTGCTAGCAGGATGACGATGGCAACAACGGCAATAGTGAGAAGGGCACTCAGTTTTAAGCTGAGGGATATTTGTTGATTAACCGCAATTTCAGCTT
>DAOWKG010000337.1 GCA_030639985.1 Desulfuromonadaceae bacterium | reverse complement strand
CGGCAACCGGTATATCCCATGCCCGAACGCAAGCCACCGATCAACTGATGGATATTGTCAGAGAGGGAGCCACGGAAAGGAACCCGTCCTTCAATCCCTTCGGGAACCAGTTTGACATCATCTTCATCGCCTTGGAAATAACGATCCTTGCTTCCCTTTTTCATCGCTGCCAAACTCCCCATACCACGGTACGATTTGTAAGTACGTCCCTGATAGAGAATCGTCTCACCGGGTGATTCTTCGGTTCCGGCAAACAAGGAACCAATCATGATAATGTCGGCACCTGCAGTAACCGCTTTGGGGAGATCACCAGAAAATTTAATCCCGCCATCGGCAACCAAAGGAATCCCGGCGGCATGTGCCACCTTGGCAACTTGCTGAATCGCGGTAATTTGTGGCATACCAACCCCGGCAACTACCCGGGTAGTACAAATTGACCCTGGCCCGATACCAACCTTAACCGCATTAACCCCGACATCAATCAACGCTTGTGCCGCAGCACCGGTAGCAATATTACCCGCCATCAATTGGAGATCGGGATAAGTTTTGCGCAAATCGGCAATCACATCGATAACCGCCTGACTATGACCATGGGCGGTATCAACTACCAGCAGGTCAACCCCAGCAGCAACCAATGCGGCCGCCCGCTCTTCCAGATCGGCACCCACCCCAACAGCGGCACCCACCCGTAATCGACCAAGTTCATCCTTGCAAGCATTAGGGTATTTACGTACTTTTTCGATATCCTTGATAGTTATCAAGCCCTTCAGATTATAGTCGTCATCGACAACCAATAATTTTTCAATCCGATGCTCGTGGAGATGATACTTGGCATCTTCCAACGTTGTTCCCGGTGGCACCGTAACCAACTTATCTTTGGTCATAACATTCTTAATCGGCTGTTCCAGATTAGTTTCAAAACGCAAATCACGATTGGTCATTATGCCAACCAGCTTACCGTTTTTAGTGATTGGCACCCCGGATATCCGATATTTTTTCATCACGGCCAAAGCATCTGCAATCTTTTGATCGGGATCCATGGTGATCGGATCAACAATCATCCCGCTCTCCGATTTTTTCACCTGATCAACCTCGGTTGCTTGTAATTGCGGGCTCATATTTTTATGGATAATCCCAAGACCACCCTCACGTGCCATACAAATAGCGGTACGTGATTCGGTTACGGTATCCATCGCCGCCGAAAGAAGGGGGATATTCAATTTAATTGTCTGGGTCAATTGGGTAGTCAGATCGACTTCGCGGGGCATAACTTGTGAGTGGGCAGGCACCAATAAAACATCATCAAACGTTAAACCTACAGGGATTTCAGCATCGTGCATGACCACAGCTCCTTTGATAAAACGACATAGGGTGGGAGGAAATATTTAACCGGAGAATTTAGCCAAAACCAAGGAACAAGTCAACCAATTATGACATGTTTACCGAGACAATTGATGAATTGTCCCGGTAATTGATTTATTTACCTTGCAACAGGTACGCCTCGATAAAACTATCCAGATCGCCGTCAAGGACAGCATCGGTATTCCCGGTTTCACAACCAGTACGATGATCCTTAACCATGCGGTAAGGGTGCAACACGTAGGAGCGGATCTGACTTCCCCAACCAATCTCTTTTTTCTCTTCCGAAAAAGCTGCCGCTTCCTCTTCTTTTTTACGGATTTCCATTTCGTAAAGGCGTGCCTTCAACTGCTTCATCGCCGTGGCACGGTTGCTGTGTTGTGAACGTTGATTTTGACAGGCAACCACAATCCCGGAAGGGATATGGGTAATTCTAATCGCCGAATCGGTTTTATTGATATGCTGTCCACCAGCGCCACTGGCACGAAAGGTATCAACCTTGATCTCCTTATCTTCAACTTCAATCTCAATCGAATCATCAAGTTCGGGGAAAATAAATACCGAACAAAACGAGGTATGACGACGAGAATTAGCATCAAATGGAGAAATACGTACTAATCGATGGATGCCACTTTCTGATTTCAGATAACCATAGGCATAGTCGCCTTCAACGGTAAAAGTCGCCCCCTTCAATCCAGCATCGTCACCCGGTTGGTATTCAGTAAACTCAACTTTGAAGCCCATACGTTCGCAGTAACGCAGATACATCCGTAATACCATATCGGCCCAATCTTGCGCCTCGGTACCACCAGCGCCGGCATTGATGCTAAGGGTAGCATTGTTGGCATCGTGCTCCCCCGACAACATCCGTGCAAACTCCATCTGTCCGATCAATTTTTTCAGTGGTAGCAACAGGGCATTAACCTCGGTCAAAGTTTCTTCATCCTCACCCTCTTCGCCAAGCTCGATCAAAACCTCCAGGTCTTCCAGCTGTTGTCTCGTAGCAGTACAATCTTCAACCACTTGCTTCAAGCGGGTATGTTCCTTAAGGCGATCCTGTGCCCGCTCCCCCTGATCCCAAAAATCTGGTTGCGCAATCTCCGCCTCTAATTCCAATACCCGTTCCCGCTTCGCTGGAACGTCAAAGATACCTCCATAGTTCTTGTAATTTGCCCTGCAACTCCTTGACGACCTCTTTTGGTTCACGGAACATCTGGTTCTCCTTAAACTATCTAACCACACTTGATTTTTATTGATTGAATTGATCGAGCAGTATAACTGAAGCCAGTTAAAATAACAGCCTCCAGAATAACAAAAGGCCAACCTTTTTGGCGGTTGGCCTTTTGTCGACAAATATTTGGAAATTTGCAACCCTGACAAAGCAAAAACTCCATGTCTCAACTTGCTTCGGTGAACTTTTTGTTAATTTAGCCCCGATACTCTTTTAAGTAGCTTCAATAGCGGCTTCTTCATCCTCAGGAGCCCGCCGATTTGATATAAAAATTGCCGCCAGCACCACCAGTCCAGCCAAGTGCACTAACCAGATTGTCGGCCACAACATGGCAGCCGCAGCACCTAAGGTGAGGAGACGAAGCGGTAGATTCAGCTTTGCTTCCATATATCCCTCAATCCCGGCAGCAAAGGCATAAAGGCCAAACAAGGCAAAAAAGAAGACCATAAACACCTGATCCCATGAGCCCCCAACTAATGGCGTATAGGCAAACAGCAGCGGCACAATATACAGCCCTTTAGCAACCTTCCACGACTGGATTCCAGTTTCCATCGGCTTGGTGCCGGCAATCGCAGCACCGGTAAAAGCGGCAAGAGCAACTGGCGGAGTAACATTGGAATCCTGGCTCAGCCAGAATACGATCAAGTGCGCCGATAATAGACCATACATCAGCACCTGTTCACTCAACATCGATTCACGCACAGCGCTGATCAAGTCAATCGGTACGGCATCAATGATGGCACGTGCCGCCGCATGATTCATCGGATTGCCGATTTCTGCAAAATGTTCCGGTGCGGCAAGCATGAAAATTGCCTTCGCAGTTTCTGTCACTTGACCGTTAGCCAAAGCTTCAACCAGCAAACCGTCAGAGATAAGGCCATGTAGTGCCGGAGCTGACAGGGTTCCAAGGACAATATAAGCGGCAGTGACCGGCAACCCCATCCCGAGCACCAGCGATGCCAGGGCCACCAGAGCAATTGCGATCACCATGCTATGACCAGCCCACTGGGTAATCATCAACGAAAAGGTATTACCGATCCCGGCGGTAGCGATAACATTGACGATCAGACCGACAGCGCAAAGCAATATGGCTGTCATCACCATATTTTTCGCTCCCATCGCCATCGCCTCAATAATCGCCTTCAGCCCCATTTTATTGGGACTGAACCACGATGAAACCACGACAGCAACGATACTGATACCCGCCGCATAAGTTGGGGTAAAACCATAAATCAACAGTGCAATGAGAACCCCAATCGGTGCCAGGAAAACTATCCCACCCTTTTTGAGAACCTCGATTGCAGAAACTTTTTCTTCATCAAGTGCCGTCACAAAGCTGCGTTTAGCCTCGATTCGGACAAAGAACGCAACCGTTGCAAAATAGAGGATGGCTGGGAGAATACTGACCAACACTATGGTGTTATAGGAAATCTGAGTATAGGTTGCCATGATGAAAGCACCGGCACCCATTATCGGCGGCATCAACTGGCCACCGGTCGAAGCGGCAGCCTCAGTTCCAGCAGCAAATTTGGCCGGAAACCCAGCCCGTTTCATCAATGGAATCGTGATAACCCCAGTCGAGGCCGTATTGGCAACAGCGGAGCCAGAAATAGTTCCCATCAACCCTGAAGCCATAACTGCAACCAGCCCCGGCCCTCCGACCATCCGACCAGCTACGGAACGAGCCAGGTCGATAACAAATTCTCCCGCACCGGAGCGTAGCAAAAAGGCACCAAAGAGGATGAACATGAATACATAGGTAGAGGATATTCGTGCAATGGTGCCAAACAGAGCATCGTCGCCGTAGACACTGCGGAACAAAATTGTTTCAGCACTTAAACCAGCAAACTTAAAAACTCCGGGAACCAATGGTCCCCACCAACCAATATAGGTAAGGGCGACAATAATCAACACCGGGATGAACCAGCCCGCCACCCGCCGGGTAAACTCCAAGGCGCAGAGAATCAGGACAATTCCCACTATCCACTCTATATTTGACAGACTCACGCCACGGACATAAATGGCATCTTCCATAGCGATCATGTAAACAGCTGAGCCCGCCGCCAACAGACCTAAAAGGATGTCGGATACCCGCCACACAATTGAGCCACCCCTTTTTAACGGATAGACCAGTGCCGCAAGCAGGGCGAATCCAGCGAAATGCAAGGCATTCTGCCAGAGTGTCGGCAGCACAGTCACAACATTAAACCAGATATGCAGCAGCGATATTGCAACACCAAGAATCAGTAAAATCATCGTATGGAGTGGATGGGCTTCAGTTTCGGGTGTTGTCATGGCATCAATTCTCCAAATAAAAAAACACGGCCACTCCTACCGGAGTGGCCGTTGCAACAACTACTTAATCAGCAATCAGATGAGCAGGAATCTT
>DAOWKG010000079.1 GCA_030639985.1 Desulfuromonadaceae bacterium | reverse complement strand
TACTCTGGTTAGCTGCCGCCCCATTACCGGCCGGCTGTGATGAGTTTGCCTTCTACCAAGAGTTATTTGCAGAAGAGCTGGTATTTACCCCCGGCATATCCAATCGGCTGACGGTTCCCGCTAATGCTGAGCTAGTTATTGAGGGGACAATCTCCCCAGCTGAGACGATTGCAGAAGGTCCATTTGGAAATCATACCGGACAGTATGTAAGTCGGGCTGATTGTCCAGTTATGCAGGTTACTGCCATCAGAAAAATGGTAAATCCGATCATTCCAGCCACTGTGGTTGGCCCGCCTCCGAGTGAAAATATCTTTCTAGCTCGGGCAAATGAAATTCTCCTGCGAGAAATGATCATGATCGATTTTCCCCAGCTAAGCGATTTACATCTCCCGCTTGAAACAGTTTTTCACGGGGTTACGATGTTGGCAGTTAAACCCCAATCAATTATTGCTAATCGTAAGTTGATAGAAAATCTATGGCACACCAGTCCCCTATCACGGGCAAAACTACTGGTTTTATTTGATGAAGATTTGGACATAAGATCATTATCAAAATGTTGGTGGCGGATGATTAATCGCCTCGATTTTAAACGGATTTATCAAGATGGCGGCAGGACTGCATTTGATGCAACTGGTATTGATCCGGCTTCTATTGTTGTGGAAAGAGGAGAATAATAAAACACGCTATTAATGAATAATGAAAATTCAAAAGAAATGATCTGTGTATATCGCCCGAGGTAGAAGCAATAATTTATTTGACTATTGTTTAAGTTGAATATGAAGTTGACCTTCAGTGACAGTAACAGAATCAATCCCAGCAGCGAAAGCCTGCCAGAAACCGGCATCATTGCCAAATTCATCAATTAGATCCATGTTTTTAAGGCCGCCCATCCAAGCAGCAGGCACAGGGATCCCCATAACGCTGATCCCTTTAATTTTTATTACTGGTTGTGACTCAAGATAGGCAATTTGAACTCCAGCTTTAACACGGATGGTTTTACCGCCAAGGACAGGGAAGTCGGGGTCAACCGGAAGTAACAATTTGGCACTAATAAGTTCATTGCTTAGATCTATTGCTAGCTTATTGGCAAGATCGGTATTTTTGGCTAGTAGAGCATTAATTTCCCGTTCACTCAAAACAATAGCTCTAGTCGGATTGGTCTCACTATATGGTTCTGGTTTAAGGTTGCCTTGAGAATGGGCGGTGGTAACCATACTATTGCTATTTTGGGGGTTCTGGTTTTCAAATTGGAGTAGCTTGTTTTCTAGAATCGAGGTTTCGTTTTTACTTAATACCACCGGTTTAAAGGGGGGCGGAAAGAACCAGGCTTTAGCTGCAAAAATGGTTCCGGCAAAGGTAAGTACCATTATTATTATCGCGATGCCTAAAACTTGAAGGCCCGAAAATCCTTTTTTCTCGATTTGATCATCCATAAGATACCTCCATAAATGATACAATCTTGAATACCACAATATAGTATCACAATGAATGACTAGCACATATGCTCACAGCTAATTATAATTGAACCTTCATAATCAGGCTCCATACCATTGAATAGAGAAAGCCTCAGATGTCAATAAATAATGAATCAACAATACCGCAGCAATTGAATGGCAGTGAATTACAAGTGCGAGAAAAGTTAAGCAGCGTATTTGGTTATCAATCCTTCCGTCCATACCAGGAGGAGGTCATTAATTGTCTGGTGCAAGGAGGGGATGCTTTTGTCCTCATGCCAACCGGTGGTGGCAAGTCGATATGCTTTCAAATACCTGCACTTTGCCGTGCCGGGGTTGCAATTGTTGTATCCCCGCTAATTTCGCTGATGAAGGATCAGGTCGATGGACTCCAGGCAAACGGGGTGCGCGCCGCTTGTTACAATTCATCCCTTGGTGCCGTTGAAGCAAGGCAGGTTTTGACACAACTTCATGCGGGACAGCTTGATCTCCTCTATGTAGCACCAGAACGACTATTGAGTGGTGATTTTTTGGGACGGCTCAAGAACTTGGAGCTATCACTGTTTGCGATTGATGAAGCGCATTGTGTCTCGCAGTGGGGGCACGATTTTCGACCGGAATATGTCGGACTGGGTCGATTACGTGATATCTTTCCTGCGATTCCAATGGTTGCGCTGACAGCCACCGCAGAGAAACAAACCCGGATTGATATTGCCCACCACCTGCAATTACATAATGCTCATCAGGTCGTAGCCAGTTTTGATCGCCCCAATATTCGCTACACCGTTATCGATAAAGCAAAACCTTATTTACAGCTCAGCGCTTTTCTAGATAACCGCCAGGAAGAGGCAGGGATCGTTTACTGTTTAAGTCGTAAGCGGGTGGATGAGGTTGCAGCAAAATTGCAGCAGGATGGTTTGCAGGCAGCGGCCTATCATGCTGGTTTACCAGCAGCAGAACGCAAACGGGTTCAGGAAGCTTTTATCCGCGACGATATTCAGATAGTGGTTGCTACCGTTGCCTTTGGCATGGGGATCGATAAGCCCAATGTTCGTTTTGTGGTTCATTATGACCTGCCAAAAAATTTAGAAAGTTATTATCAGGAAACCGGACGTGCCGGACGCGATGGCTTGCCAGCAGAAGCGTTATTGTTGTTTGGTTATGGTGATATCGCCATCAGTCGGGGATTGATTGAAAAAGGGGGCAATCCAGAGCAGAAACGGATCGAAATTCACAAACTTAATGCCATGGTTGGCTTTGCCGAATCGGGAACCTGTCGACGCCGAGCTTTGTTGGGCTACTTTGGTGAAAACCTTGTCGATGATTGCGATAATT
>DAOWKG010000008.1 GCA_030639985.1 Desulfuromonadaceae bacterium | reverse complement strand
TCGGCTGTCGGTCCGAAAACCGACGGTCTTAAGGTTATGACTTAGATGCCCTAAGGACAGTCCCGATTTTACTGCGAAGTTGCTTAAACCAACTTCAACGTAAAACTGGCAGCCAGCGTCCCAGCTACCAATAATTCGCTAGCACAATGGATACCATTATCTTTATCCCGGCAACGTACCCGAACATCAATCTGAACCCCCGGATGAAGCTGTTGCATAAATTTTGCCCGCCCCAGAGAAGCCAATGTCAAAGGCTGCCCAACCACCGCTTCAGCCAACACTTGTGCTATCAACATTTGTACCATAGCCGGCAAAATCGGGAACTCCGGAAAATGACCATCAAAACCGACAAATTCCGCTGCAAAACAAAAATTCTGCTCGCCACTCATTGTCTCTATTTGTGCCGGAGCCAAAGCCGCAGCACGAATTTCTGTTCGCATTTGGTTCATAGTTCTGGTTTCGCCTCATGAATCCACAACGACAACTTCAGCCGGTGGCGATAATCGTTCATGATAATCTGTTCGGGGATCCGATTGTCACCATATAACCGGTAATTATCGTAAGCAACCCGCCAATCACCAGTTGATGCCGTTTGTCTAACCGTGCGTAAATCACCCTGACAATCGTAACTGAATGCAATCGTGCCACTAGCCACTGTTCGGCTAATTTGCTGCATAGTGCCAAATTTTTCAAGTTGGTCACCTACCTGCGGCGGTGACTGGAAAAAAATCTGCCGGAGACTTTGTGCCACGCCAGCAGCAAATCCATTTACCTGCTGCAATTGTGGGACAGCTCGTTGTAACTGTTGTTCATCCTGGGTAACCAGCAAATCGAACATCACTAGTCCCATGCCATTCAGTGCTACCAACCGAGCTTCTTTTTTTACCAGATCGAGGCGCAAGAGCCCTTCCAGTGGAATTTTCTTCCCCCCTGCCTCCAATAATGTGACTTGTCGCAAGCGCCAAACATCTGGCTGACTCAACCAGTTTGCTGCCAGTAACTGCTCCGGGAGAGCTGCCGCCCGGCAATTATCTGGTAATTGCTGCTGTGGTGTTGCTGGCATACAGCCATACAGGCAGGCAGACAAACTCAAAAATAATAGCACCACACAAATACGGAACATTAATTCCTCTTGGGTCGAAATGCCGGGATTACCAGCACTGCAGTTGGTACTGCCGCCCCAATCCCGAGCAGCACGGTCAAACCAATCGAATGGAGGGCCGGATGGCGGGCTAACAGCAGGGCCCCAAAACCGACCAGCGTGGTCAATCCCGAAACCAGTACGGCACGTGACGAGGCCAGATCTTCTTCCTGCTGGCCATGGCAAACCATAAAAATACCATAATCCACCCCCAGACCGATAATCAGAATCGCCGCAACGACATTGAACAGATTCATCTCCAGCCCAAGCCAGCCCATTCCACCAAACATCACCAGCAAACCGGTCAATACTGGCAACAATGCCAGCAATACCTCCGGCAAGCGACGAAACAACAACAGTAACAAAATCACCACCGCTACCCCGGCATAACTGACGAAACGACCGAAGTCGGCACCAATTTCTCGACTGAGCTGCTGACTGAACCGGCGCTGTGAAACCAAGCTTATTTCGTCAAATTCCGCAAATTCACTATCCAGAGCCGTGATCAATTCTGGCCGGTCAGGAAACATCGTAAGAATTTGATAGCCATCTTCATTCTTCAGCAACAGACTTGAAACCGCCCGTTCCAAGCCCCAGGTGGCAAGCAAATCGGTATCGATTAATGGTGCCGAACGATTCAAACGATCCCAAAATGGGGCAAAAGCGGTGGCAGAAAAACCATATTTTGTCCCTGCTATTTGTAATAAATCTCGGCTGGTTGCTTGGTGTAGCTGCCAAAACTCATCCCATGCCTGTAACCGCTGTTGTTGGGTTTTTTGCGATGGCAACAACGGTGCCAGACTGACAACTTCATCCCCGACGCCGTGTTTGTTAAGCTGCTGCCAAACCTGTTCATTGTGCTGCAAGGCACTTTCCAAGTCTTTCCCTGCGGCGAAAACCAGTGCCCGACTGCGCATATTGCCCCAGGTTTCTCCCAATTGCTGTTCTGCTTGCTGCAATTCTGGGGGCAGATAACTGAGCTGCCGCAATTCAGCATTAATCGTCAAATTTTGTCCCTGAACTGCGGCAAAACCGGCGATCAACACCCAAACCACGATTACCATTAACCGCAACCCCGGCTTGCGGTCATAAATATGGCGCCGTAGTTGTAGGGTTGAAGATGCTGCCACCCCTTTGCCAGTGCCAATAAAATGGGGCAAAAATAACAATGCCAGCGCCAGCGCCGTGACAATTCCAGCCATGGCAAAAACTGCCAGTTGCCGCTGTCCCGGCAGCGCCGAGGTCAACAGCACCGAAAATGCCGCCAAGCTGGTCATCCCGCCAAATAAAACCGGACGAGCAACAGCTCGCAATAGTTGTTCCCGCCCCTGCTTGACGCTGCCATAATGCCAGGCAAAATAGACATGCAAACCATAGTCGATGGTAATCCCCAGCATCACCGCCCCGAAACCAATGGTAATCCCGGAGATAGTACCAAAACAAATGCCCGTCGCCACCAATGCTGCTGCCATACTTATCAATGGCAACAGATAAACAAACAAGGTTCGCAACGACCGTAAAAAAATAAAAAACAACAGTAGAATGCCGATGCCGGAAACTACCAGCACTAGTTTCATATCGGCCTGAATTGTTTCAGCGTTGGCAAGGGTATAGGGATGGCCGCTAATCAGCTGTGCCCTAACGCCGTCGGGCAATTGCTGGCTGGCAGCGACAAAAGCATCAATAAGTGCTCGACCACCAACAGCGTCGGTTATCGGTATTGTAGTATCGGCCAAAATCAAACTACTGCGGCCATCCGCACTGAGAAAATGGCCATTTTTTAGTGCCACTGTCGGAATCGGATTCAGGTTGCTCAATTTTTGCAGCGCTATTTTTTCCAGTTGCAGCGGGTCTCGGCGAATTTTGGTTTTTACCACCATCCCCTGTGGTTGGAGCAATTGTGCCAATGCGGTGGCGACACTACGATCTATTTCATCCGGCAACAACTGAGCGGCAATCGTCCCTAAATCGGCAGCATCCGCCAATACCGGCAAATAATCGCCCAGTTGCCGAAACAATGGAGTCGTCGCCATCTCACCGGGACCACTTAGCGGATTGTGAAACAAGGTAGTCGGAAGTGCCTGACACAAGGTGTCGGTCGCTGCCAGCAGGATATCAGTATCTACCCCTGGTGCCGTCGTTACATTGATAACCAGTTGGCGCGCAAATGGCGCTTGCTGTAACAGTTCAAAATCATGCGCGACCTGCGATTCACCATCGGGTAACATCGCCGTAATACTGTCTTCAATTTGAAGTTGCGAAATATTAAGCCCGGCACCTACCAGAAGAATTAGCAACAGGATTGCCAGCCATCCCTGACGCTGCTGTAAATTGCGATAACTGGCAACAATCAATGAACGCATCTATTCTGGCACCTGAAAGGCAGTAGTAATAAGTTCTGAATTAATCACCACATCAGTGAACCGAATTGTGGTGCTATCTCCGCCCGGCTCAACCATCTGCACCACCACAACATGACTGCGGTCTGGGGCAAACTCAATCTGCAGATAATCGATATATTCGGCTTCCCCTTTAGCCAACGGATAAAGATGGAGCGTTACTGGTTCCACCCCTTGTAGCTCGATCCGATAGCGCTCCTGTAACCAATCAAGATCAACCCGTGCCCAGGCTAGCAATTGCTGGGCGATCATCCCCATAATTGGATCACTGGTTATCGAAAATTTTTCCTGCTCCTGACTGAGACGGTTCCAGCGTTCGCCCCGTTCACCCCGCAGGACAAAACCAGAAGCTACCGGGGTCAATAATTCCCAGCGTAACTGATCGGGCTTCCGATAAGTAAACTGCCCCTGTGACAGCAATTTTTCGGCAAAGATATCGAGATATTTTTCCTGCTCAAAAGGACTCGAAAGGGTTACGGTTTGCGCTGCAGCCTGTTTCAGCTCTGCCAACAACGATTCCAACTCCACTTCGGCGGCATATCCCGGCGCGGTGCAGGAAACAAAAACCAACAGCAATAAACCTATTTTCAATTTATGCAACATATTCACTACTCACAAAAAATGTATTTGTTTTGTTTTAATCGAGGACGATATACATCGTTACATGTCACCGGCATACGACAATCCAACTTCCTTGCTTCCCCTAGCAGGTTCGGAAACAACCTACAAAGCCGAGCATCAACCTTAGCAACCAACATCCACAACGCAGCACAAAAACCTAGCGGATGACAATAAAAAGAGTTTCTTTTGCTTTCGTTTTCTTTGCGATCAAAGAAAATGAAGTCGGCTGTCGGTCCGAAAACCGACGGTCTTAACTTAAAGCAGTTATCGGCGGACAAACAACAAACCCAAAGGTCGTAGGGTTGCGGTTCCACTCCGGCAGCGTCACACT
>DAOWKG010000098.1 GCA_030639985.1 Desulfuromonadaceae bacterium | reverse complement strand
GGTTCTCTTCAGCATTAAGCTTGGCAATTTCAAATACACTTTCCCGATAGCCAGAGGTCAATGCCAACAATTGTTCAAAATACAAATCCTCATCACCAGAATTAGTTGCCATGAGTATGTTATCGGTGATCACTTCCCGCAGCAGCAAAAACATCGCGTCCAAATCCTGATCTTGCTCAGAACGCCAAAACAGCAGGTAGTTGATCCAAACCCGACGTTTAAGATAGGTGGCAAATTGCTGTTGTAGCTGCTCCAGAACCGCTTGCTGTTCAGAATCGGTAATGACAGTTTTTAACTGGTGTAAATCTGCGACAATCCCTTCACTTTCAGTTTTATACCACTCGTCATCAATATTAAAAGTTGCTCTAAAAACACTTAAACGTGCATTCAGCAATCCAAAATCGCGACTAATCCCTGAATTAACGACGACACTTTCTACCCCCTGTGTAACCACATTTTCGACAGCAGAGTGTATCTGCATTAAAACGAGAGGAATGATAACGCTTACAGCAGCAAAGGCGAGCAACACAACAATGACAATATGTTGCAATCTATCCTTAAGCGATTTATGTTTGTTTTGCCTCATGTTCATATAACCATCTTTGACAGCAGTAAAATCACCAGCAAATATTTCAACTCAGATACTATATAAATCTATTCACTTCTTACCAACTTAGCCCCGTAAAAAATTAACGGATCGGGGGTTATCCCCAACTGTTTCAATATTGAAATATTAATCATTCTTAGCCCATGAGAATTTCTAGTCACCGGCAGTTGATTTACCGGCACCCCACCCATCGCTTGTAGCAGCATGGCAGCCGAACGATTACCGTGCTCCTTGGCATTAGTAATTACAGCAGATAATACCCCGGCGTTAACAGCTGATGCTGTGACGGCTGTCGTTGCCTTACCAAAAGCCTTGGCAATAATGGGGATAACTTCTTTTTCGGTCAGTTTAGCCTCATCGGCACCGGTCAAACCCCACAATGCCACCAAAAATAATAAATCGGCATCATCCTTAACTGCTACCGCCATTGCCACTGCTTCATCGATACTCTTGGGGTTTAAAAATTTAACCATTGGCAGCGACAGTCTCTCCTTGTCGGCCACAAATTGTTCATGCAGCAACTTGGCAACCGGTCCATCTTTTACCATAAAAGCAAAGGTCTTAATTTCCCCGACTAATTGGGCACTCAAAGCGATTGACTCTTCAAGATGGAAACGCTCTAGGACGCCAGAAATATTGGTGGTCGGGTAACCATAGTGTTCCAGCTCGGCATTAACACCACAAAATATGATGGGGACGGTTACTTTATTTTTCAGGTAGGGAAGGACAAATAGGGACTGGGCATTATCATCAACCGTTATTACCCCATCCGGTTTAAGCTGCTGAAACAGAGCAAACGCCTCTGCCCCTTTTGCTGCGCCCCCCGCAAGGGCAACTTTTGTATCCATATAAAAATATGTCAAGTCGGCAAAAGGGCTGAGAACCTTTTCAATTTCATCACGGATTTCTATATCCCATGGTGCCTCCTCTTCATAACTGAAAACCACTAGCACCTTGAAGCGTGCCATATCAGCTTGCGCATGAACGACGCTAGCAGCTCCACACAGACAGAGCAACAATAGCAAAAAACTGTAGGAATAAAGTATTTTCACAGCACACCATACCAGACAAAAATATCAAAAGAATCATTAACCAATACTAAACATAGCAGAAATACGATTCCACAACCAACAAAAAAAAAGAGTCGCAATGCGACTCCTTTTCTGAAACTATTATATGCACTTGCCCCTAACTGTGTTCACGCGATTTTAAAAACCGCACCCCTTCCCACTGCTCCATCGTGTGTCCCAAACGCCATTCACTCGCCGCCAGATAAGTCAGGTGCCCTTCGGCATCGTGTGCCAGCCGCCCCTGTTCCCGCTTCTGGAAATCGTCGAACAATTTTTTATCATCACATTCAACCCAGCGGGCAGTGGTATAGTCGACCCCTTCGTAAACAGCATTAACATTATATTCGGATTTCAACCGCTCCATAGTGACGTCAAACTGCAACACGCCAACGGCACCAAGGATAAATTCGGCACCGGTCACCGGCTTAAAAACCTGCACGGCACCCTCTTCGGCGAGCTGAATCAAACCCTTTTGCAACTGCTTTGATTTTAGTGGATCCTTTAAACGAACCCGGCGAAAATGCTCCGGAGCAAAACTGGGGATGCCGGTAAACTTAAGCGGCTCTCGGGTCGTGAAAGTATCACCAATCTTGATGGTGCCATGATTGTGCAAGCCAATAATGTCCCCGGGATATGCCTCTTCAACATGGGCACGATCCTGAGCCATAAAGATAGTGGCATTCGATAACGGAATATCCTTGCCGATGCGGTGATGTTTCACCTTCATCCCCCGGGTAAATTTACCGGAACAAATCCGTAAAAAGGCAATTCGATCCCGGTGCGCAGGATCCATATTTGCCTGAATTTTGAATACAAATCCCGAAAATTCTTCCTCGTCGGGTTCAACAATCCGGTCGACCGTTTCCCGTAATCCCGGTGGCGGGGCCAATTCAACAAAAGCATCGAGCATCTCCTGCACCCCGAAGTTATTGATGGCACTACCAAAAAAAACTGGCGTCTGACTCGCCCGCAAGTAATCTTTGAGACTGAAAGGATTAGCGGCACCCTCCAAAAGTTCGATATCTTCCCGCAGCTCAGCCGCTTGACTCCCCAGTAACTCATCAAGTTGTGGGTCGTTCAGATCGGCGATTTTTACCGTCTGGGTACTGCGAGCATCATCACCCGGACGAAACAAATTCAGTTCTTTTCGATACAGGTTATAAACTCCCTTAAACCGTTTCCCCATACCAATTGGCCATGACAACGGGGTACATTCAATTTGCAGCTTTTCCTCAATATCGGCCAGAATATCCAAGGGAGATAAACCTTCACGGTCAAGCTTGTTGATAAATGTCAGTACCGGGGTATTGCGCATCCGGCAGACCTCCATCAGCTTTTCGGTCTGTGGTTCAACCCCTTTAGCACTATCGATCACCATCAGGGCACTATCAACGGCCGTCAAAACCCGATAGGTATCTTCTGAAAAGTCCTGGTGACCGGGAGTATCAAGCAAATTTATTTCAAAATTGCGGTAGTTAAACTTCATCACCGATGATGAAACCGAAATCCCCCGCTCTTTTTCGATGCTCATCCAGTCGCTGGTAGCATGCCGATTTGATTTACGCGCCTTGACAGTACCCGCCATCTGGATCGCCCCACCGAACAAAAGTAACTTTTCGGTCAAGGTAGTTTTACCGGCATCGGGGTGACTGATAATGCCAAAAGTCCGGCGTTTGGCGATTTCTCGTTCTAATTCTTTACTCATTGTTATTTTTCAATCCCTGCTAAATTATTAGGTTCAAAGTTAGAGTTTAGAGGTGTAACATCTCACCCCTTACCCCTCACTCTCCTTTTCTTACGCTTTTTCCAACGTTTGTGCATCCAGAACCACTGGCTGACATCTTTACGCACTGCTGTCTCAATAATATCGGTCATCTTTTGAGTATTAGCAATTACGGCATCTTCACCGCTCCCACCCAGCAGCAACATCGGCTCAGCCCAAATTTTGTAGCGATTATCTGGTTGCCGCAGACAAAATACCGGGACTACCGGAATCTGATTTTTCATCGCCATATTGGCAATCGCCGTTGTGGTGTATGCCGTCCGGCCAAAGAACTCAACCGCAACCGCACCGGGTGGTGAAATATGCTGATCTAACATAATCCCAACAGTATGGTTAGCTTTTAAGGACTGTAATATCTTTCTGGCACCCTTACGGCTATTAATAATTTCGGCTCCAAAAGATTTTCTCACCTTACTAAAATAACGCTCAGTCAGGGGGTTTTTTAACGGCTTTGCCACCATATCGAACTGAATCCCATGTTCGGCCAGAGCAAACCCGCCCAACTCCCAAAATCCCAGATGGGCACTCAACAAGAGAACACCACGACCCAGCGCCAGTGCTTCCTGTAGCAGATGTTCGCCTTCATAGATGATATCCTTCTCAGTATCCTTCTGACCAAGCTCAAACATATCAAAACGGAGCATATCTACACCACACATACCGATATGCTCAAAATTCTTTTGCACATTTACTGCAATTTCTGCCGCTCTCATCTCCGGCAATGCCTGCGCCATGTTATCGGTTGCCATCCTATAACGACCAGGCAGAATTTTGATCATCAACCGTCCCAAGAACCGCCCTACCGCCAGTGCATTGTTACGTGACAACCGCCTGACAACCGCGGCAGCAACCAACAGGAGATAATATTCAAGACGATGTTTAAATGAAACTGATGCCATAGAAGCAATAACCCTCAAAACTAAATCGATTCAAAAACAGCTCAACTTGTTAATATACCGCAATATGCTGACAGGAAGATAGGCGATTTTTGCCATGACGGCGAAACATTCACCAAAGCTAACCAGGCAGAGGCAGTTAAACTCTTGACCACGAGTTTTGATACTTTTATGCTTGGTGGTTGAATCCATCTAAATTATTTCCCTAAGGAGAAAACCATGGCCGTTTTTGAAGTCAACCACCCACTGGTTAAACATAAGCTGGGACTGCTCCGGCGCCACGATATCAGCACCAAGGATTTTCGTGACCTTGCCTCTGAGATAGCACGCTTACTCACCTACGAAGCGACCAAGGATTTTGAAACTGAGCCACAAACTATCACTGGCTGGAACGGTGCGGTTGAGGTTGAGCAAATCAAAGGGAAAAAAATTACCGTTGTCCCGATCCTCCGTGCCGGACTGGGGATGATGGATGGCGTTCTCGACCTGATTCCCAGTGCCAGAGTCAGTGTCGTTGGACTATATCGCAACGAAGAAACCCTTGAACCGGTGACCTACTACGAAAAATTTACCAGCAGCATCAATAGCCGTACTGCCCTGATTCTCGATCCAATGCTTGCCACCGGTGGCTCGCTGGTTGCGTGCATTGACATGCTGAAAAAAGCTGGCTGCACCAGTATTCGGGGACTTTTCCTGGTAGCAGTACCGGAAGGAATCGAGCGAGTACAAAAGGAGCACCCTGATGTTGATATCTATGTTGCTTCAATTGATGAACGGCTCAATGAGGATGGTTACATCCTGCCGGGACTTGGCGATGCCGGTGATAAGATTTTCGGAACGAAATAGATAAATACTTTATAGCCACCAAGACGCCAAGAGAACCAAAAGCAAAGCTTCTAACGGAGAGACGGAGAGTAGCAGAGAGAGCAAAAGCCTTCTTTATTGGTTTAACCCAAAAAGTTTTAGTGTATTCTCTGCGATCTCAGCGTCTCTCCGTTAAAAAAATTCTTGGTGTCTTGGTGGCAAAACAAAATAACAAGTACTCAACGAAACAATCACCTCTAACCAAAGAAGGACGCAAAAAATATGAAACCGTCCCCAACCGATTATAATTTTCGTGCAAAAGACTGCTTGCTTGGTGCCCAGATGCTATTTGTTGCATTCGGCGCATTAGTACTGGTGCCCCTGCTTACGGGACTTAACGCCAACGTAGCATTATTCACTGCCGGTGCCGGAACCTTGATATTTCAACTGATCACCCGTGGTCGGGTGCCAGTGTTCCTAGCCTCCAGCTTCGCTTTTATTGCGCCGATCATCTACGGTGTTAATCAATGGGGAATTCCCGGCACTATGTGTGGTCTGGCTGCCGCCGGTCTGCTCTATGCGATTCTGAGCTTTATTGTGCGGATTTTCGGCTCCGACATCCTCCATAAAGTTTTGCCGCCAATCGTTACCGGTCCCGTAATTATGGTTATCGGACTGGTATTGGCTCCAGTCGCCATCCATATGGCATCAGGGCGTACCGGTGATGGTTCGGCATGGCTGGTTCCAGAAACTACCGCCTATATTATTGCCGGAGTTTCTTTAGCAGTAACCATTCTGGTTTCCTTGCTCGGTCGGGGGCTGTTCAAACTGATTCCAATCTTAAGCGGCATCGTTGCTGGTTATGTTACCGCTTTGATTATGGACGGTACCGGGTTCAGTGCATCAATCCAAGCTGCATTTGATCCCGGCACACTGCAAAACTGGACTGGACCAGCGTTGATTTCAATGCAAAAAGTTACCGCATCCCCGTGGTTTGCAATGCCAGATTTCACCCTCCCGGTCTGGAATCTCGAAGCTATTCTATTTATTGTCCCGGTCGCAATTGCCCCGGCAATTGAACACTTTGGCGACGTTCTCGCCATCGGTGGGATTTCGGGAAAAGACTACGTCAAAGATCCCGGCATTGAGAACACCCTGCTCGGTGATGGCGTTGCAACCAGCTTTGCCGCATTCCTTGGTGGCCCGCCAAACACTACCTATTCCGAAGTTTCCGGTGCCGTGGCCCTAACCAAATCTTTTAACCCCGCGATTATGACCTGGGCCGCCATCACCGCCATCGTCCTCGCCTTCGTCGGCAAACTGGGTGGTTTTTTGAACTCAATTCCCGTTCCAATCATGGGCGGCATCATGGTGCTGCTGTTCGGTGCCATTGCCGTTATCGGCATCAACACTTTGGTCAAAGCGGGAACCGACCTGATGCAACCACGCAATCTGGCAATCGTTGCCATCATTCTGGTATTCGGCATCGGCGGCATGACTTTTGATCTTACCATTGTCAAGTTGGGTGGAATTGGTTTGGCAGGAATCGTTGGGGTGCTATTAAACCTGATTCTTCCAGCTGGAAATGATGCCTGAGTAGGCTAGCTTGAATATAAGATTCTGGAGATGTATACCTGTTGTACATCTCCAGAATCATAGTCAATAATCTGTAAAACCGTAGGGATGCCCCCGAACTCGTCAGCTCAAATGGAAACAGGTTGTTTTGATCTTTTCGCCATTAGAGACGTTTACGTCTCGTTAGGCGCTACACCACACAATAAACCTAACCTACTGCTACTTTCTTCATGCCCATAACAATATCGAAACGTTGCCACGAAGCAGACAACTATTCACAAAATCCACCATTGAAATATCGTAGCAACTCTCGCAAAAGAAATAAAAAAGAGTTTCTTTTGCTTCGTTTTCTTTGCGATCAAAGAAAATGACGGCGGCTGTCGATCCACAAACCGACGGTCTTAAAAAACCGCAGCCATTATTTTTATTCCTGAATTTTTCGACACTCCAGGTAAAAGCGTTTTTCATCCGCCTCACCAAGCGAAAAAGTCTTCCGTGGCAGCGCCCCGTCCAACAAAATGGTTTTAAACAGATCGTGCTTCGAAATAGCAGGCAAATAGAAACCGGCACATTCCTTCTGACTACCCAAATCGGTCACCGTTTGGCTGCCGTGAATATAATCGACCTTAACCGCTGAATTTTCCGCAAGATATTGATCGAGAAATTCCTGCAATGTCGCTACCACCAGATTAAATTCTGGATTGGCAACAACGCAAACACCAAATTCACCAGCAAAAACTACCGGGAAAGCATGTACTCCCTCAGTGCTGGCAACAAACGCTTCGGCAGCGACCAAATCAGAGCAAGAGGTATAAGTCATTGGCGTTCCACGCCCGGCAAAGAAACTTTCCATCTCTTGACTGAGATGTTCACAATCGACATCAAACAATACCCGGTGGATCGCCTCAAACTCAAGACCGGCATCGTGGACGTTTACCAGCTCAACCAAAGCAAAACGGGCTGGATTATCCATCACCGTAGCAGGATCATCGGCCTTTTCCTTCAATTCTGTCCAAATCGCCTTGGCGGTTGCAAACGAGTGATTGCCATCCCCCATAGCATAGAGCATCACTTCGCCATCTACCCCGTATTTTGCCCGGTAAGCGGCAGGGTCGGCCAGCTGCTCCAATGATGTTGCAACTTGCTGAATCAGTTCCGGTTGATCGATCCGATAACCTTTAAGATGTCCGCCGTTTTCCAACAACTCAAAATCGTAAACAGTTTCTAACTGCTCGTTGAACAGCGGTTCAATTACGGTCCGTTCAGGGTCGTCAATCAACACCATGATATGAGGCAACTCAATCGGTGCATTTTGCCGTACCTTAATCCGTGGCGGCAGACGATCAAGGATAGTTCCCTCAGTTGCCCGGATCAAACTTTGTGCCCCACTGGTAAAATCGTACTGATCCAGATCAAGGGCGACAATCAAGCCCTTACGTGATTCCATAGCAGTCGTTTTACGATCCACCAAGATGAATCCGGGAGGTTGTTCTGCCAAACTGCCATCGGCCAGATAACTCTCCATTGCCCGGTTGATAGCGGCAATACGTTGCTCACCGTCAGCATCTTCAAGATAAACT
>DAOWKG010000181.1 GCA_030639985.1 Desulfuromonadaceae bacterium | reverse complement strand
TATTCATTCTATACCGGCTATTCCAAGCCGAGGACAATAAAGGGGTCAAATCTACTGTTGACTTACTTTATTCTTAATAGCTGTTTTCCCTGAACAATACTAACCAACAAATTGATCGTAATGGCCACCTATTGCAAAAATATAAATGTAGTTATCGTCAAACTTGTAAATAAGCCTGTCTTTTAGACTTATTCGACGAGACCAAAACCCCGAAAGGTTGTGCCGTAAGGCTTCTGGTTTGCCAATTCCCACAGCAGGATCACCCCGAAGCATTTCTTTCAAAATGGTACAGAGTATTTTATGTAACCGCTTGTCTTTCGTCCTGAGCCCTTCGTAGGTAACCCATGTAGTACCTTCAAAGAGCAAGGATCTCATTTATTTCCTCATTCGTTGGGGTATAGCCAGAACGATCAGTATGTGACAAAGAAGATTCAGCTATTTGCTTCATGAGGCTAGAATTTTGTAGAACATAAAGAGTTTCTTGCTCCCGCTCCCAGTCTTCAGCAGCAATGACTACAAAATCATCACCGCTTCGACGAGTGACTTTCAGCGGTAAATGCTGGTGAGCAACCTGTTCCACAAAGCTTTTTAAATTATCTCGAAACTTGTTAACGCTAATTGTTTCCATATCAAACCTCCATTCCCGTACGGGATTTCGGTACATAATAACAAGAAATTCATAACAATGCAATAAACCGGACGGAAAATACGTCTGCTTTTTAATTCGAAAACTGCGCTAATTTGCACACCACGGTAAAATCCCTGGATGGCAAACGGGGTCGGACCAAGACAACTTATCGAATAAACAGAGATTACGAGTTTGCAGCTGATTGCCGGAAAAACAGCTATTAACTACAGGTAAATGACGATTAATCAATGAAATAGCTTGGCCCGACTCCAGCAAGACGGTTTTCTGAGCAGCTACAAACAAGTTAGAGCGCCAACTGTTTTTTCACCCGGCCAAAGGCTTCTATCGCAAATTCCAGGTCATCACGCGTCAAGGCGGCTGACATCTGGGTCCGAATTCGCGCCTTGCCTTTTGGCACCACCGGGTATGAAAAAGCAACCACGAAGATCCCCTCAGCCAGCATGGCGTCGGCAAACTTTCCTGCAATCACGGCATCGTGCAACATAACGGGAACGATGGGGTGTTCCCCTGGCAACAGTTCAAAACCGTGCTTCTCCAGTCCCTCGCGAAAAACCGCTGTATTTTCTCGGAGCTGATCGCGCAACGCACTCGATTCACTCACCAGATCGATGGCCTTCAACGCTCCGGCGACCGCAGGTGGTGCCACCGTATTGGAAAAAAGATATGGGCGCGAACGCTGGCGCAACAGTTCGACGACCTCTTTGCGGGCACTGGTAAAACCGCCGCTGGCACCACCCAAAGCTTTGCCCAGGGTGCCAGTGATGATATCTACCCGATCCATACAACCCCGATATTCCGGGGTGCCACGACCGCCAGCACCGATGAAACCAGTGGCATGGGAATCGTCAACATGCACCAGCGCATCATATTTTTCTGCCAGGGCACAAATTTCATCAATTTTGGCGATATAACCATCCATGGAGAAAACCCCATCGGTGGTAATCAGTTTAAATCGTGCTCCGTTTTTATCTGCAATCTGCAACTGCTCTTCCAGGTCGAGCATATCGCTGTTGCGATAACGATAGCGCTTGGCCTTGCACAAACGCACCCCATCAATAATGCTGGCATGGTTAAGTTCATCTGAAATAACCGCATCTTCTTCGGTCATCAGGGTTTCAAAAAGACCACCGTTAGCATCAAAGCAGGAGGGGTAAAGAATCGTATCCTCGGTACCCAGAAAATCGCTGAGCTTGTTTTCAAGCTTTTTGTGCAAAGTCTGGGTCCCACAGATAAAGCGAACCGACGCCATGCCAAAACCCCACTCCTCCAGAGCAAGTTTGGCGGCAGCATTAACCTCCGGATGCTGAGCCAGGCCAAGGTAATTGTTGGCGCAGAGATTCAACACCTCATCGCCACTGCTGACCCCCACGTGGGCACTTTGTGGTGTCGTGATTAATCGTTCGCGCTTATACAACCCGGCAGACTCAATATCTTCCAGCTCGGCACTTAAATATTCCTGAAATTTACCGTACACAGCACTTCTCCCTTACTTATTGATCTGCTTCAACTCAAGATTCCCAATTCAAGATAACTTTACTCGCTTCACCGCTATTCATGGCAGCAAAACCCTGCTCAAATTCGGTATAATCGAGTCGGTGGGTGATAACCGACGAAATATCCAGGCCCGACTCAATCATCACCGACATTTTGTACCAGGTTTCATACATTTCACGACCGTAGATTCCCTTGAGGGTGAGCATATTAAATATCACCGTATTCCAGTCAATCGCCGTGTCATTTTCCGGTATTCCCAGAATCGCTACTTTGCCGCCATGACACATATTGGCCAACAATTCGTTAAATGCTGAAGGGTTGCCGGACATCTCCAGACCCACATCAAAACCTTCCGCCATCCCCAACCTCTTCTGCACATCGGCGATCCGTTCCCGGCTGACATCCACAGTGCAAGTCGCTCCCAGCGTTTTCGCCAATTCCAGTCGCCGGGGAATAATATCGGTAATCACGATATGCCGGGCACCAGCGTGACGACATACGGCAGCAGCCATGGCCCCGATTGGACCGGCACCAGTAATCAGGACATCTTCACCGAGCAGATCATATTGCAGGGCGGTATGCACTGCATTGCCCAAAGGGTCAAACAGTGCAGCCACATCCAGATCAATCCCCGGACGATGTTCCCAGACATTGGACATGGGCAGCGCCATATATTCAGCAAAGGCCCCGGGGCGGTTAACACCGACACCACTGGTGTGGGCACAGAGGTGGCGACGTCCGGCCATGCAGTTACGGCAGCGCCCACAAACCACGTGCCCTTCACCGGAGACAATCTGGCCCGGGCTGAAATCGATTACATTGGAGCCAACCTTGACAATCTCCCCAACAAACTCGTGCCCCACGACCATCGGCACAGGAATGGTTTTCTGTGCCCATGCATCCCAATTATAGATGTGCATGTCAGTGCCACAAATCGCCGTACGCTTTATTTTTATCAGGACATCGTTAATGCCGATTTCTGGTTCCGGCACCTCTTCCAGCCAGAGTCCGGGTGCCGATTCTTTTTTCACCAATGCTTTCATGAGTGCCATTCTCCCAGCAGAGAGTTTCATGCAAAAAGTTGTGTTGTCCACCGATTCGCTTCGGAGCGATATTAAATGGCGTCAGTATAACCACTCTGGACCCAATTTGATATAATCATGGTAACTAATCAAAATCCAAGAAACAAACGGGGTCGGACCAAGATAACTTCATGAAATAACAGCAAAACGAGCGTGTTTTAACCACTAAAAAGGACTTATAGGCCGATTTTAAGGGTCAAAAGTGGACTTATAATTTTATCGCAGCTTATTATGAGGATATTGTGCCAATGTGGGCAATGGGGACATTGTTGAATACCACAGTAACATTGGTACTATTAGTGTAGAATCTCATGATGCAGGCTCCTTTCTTTGAGGGATTGGCGTTTCTCAAAGGATATCGGATAGTCCGGTATCTGTGGAGGGGGTCTGCACTAGTATCAAACTAGTCAACGCGGACGGGAAATACTAATACGAATAGTTCGGTGGTTCACGCAGTATCACGTCACCGCCGGCTATCAAAACAGTTAGCTGAATAGGAATATAGAATGATATTATTGATTATGATTGGAGCAATAGCCGGACTAGTTATGGGTGCTGTGGGTGTTGGAGG
>DAOWKG010000185.1 GCA_030639985.1 Desulfuromonadaceae bacterium | reverse complement strand
TTACCCGAGCTGGTAGCAGTGGACAATTACTTGATGTCGGCACCGGTAGCGGTGCTATCGTTATCAGTCTTGCGAGTGAACTGCCCGAATGGCAATTAACCGGGTTGGATATTTCCCCCGAAGCATTGGCAATTGCCGCTGAAAATGTTAAAAAAAATCGGGTCGAAAACAGTGTCGAATTAGTGTCGGGTGATTTGGCCGCACTTCCCGAACAACACTATGATCTGATTGTCTCTAATCCCCCCTATATCGCTGCAGATGAGTGGGATGAGCTGATGCCGGAAGTGCGTTGTTTTGAACCACAGCTGGCATTATTGGCCGCAGCTGATGGTTTAATCTGCTATCAGCAATTGGTTGCTCAGGCTCCGAGTCGACTCAATCGGGGCGGCTGGTTGCTGGTTGAAATTGGTTATAAACAAGCTGCTGCCGTCAAGGAATTGTTCGTTGCGGCTGGACTCAATAATATATTTGTCAGAAACGATTACTCCGATCAACCGCGTGTGGTTGGTGGGCAATTATAGCTAGGAAACTGTTTTGGAAAAAATTGTTATCAAGGGTGGTGTACCACTTAGTGGTGAGGTTCAGGTGAGTGGTGCTAAAAATTCGGCACTGCCATTACTGTTTGCAACCTTGCTGACCGGTGGAGTAAGTGAAATCAGTAATGTCCCAGCCTTGCGGGATATCAATACCGCAGTAAAGTTATTGCGGGAATTGGGGGCTGAAGTTGCTTTAGAGGGTGACTGCTGCCAGATTAACACCGAAAAAATTCAAAGTATCGAAGCTCCTTACGAACTGGTAAAAACGATGCGTGCTTCGGTATTGGTGCTGGGACCGTTGTTGGCTCGATTTGGCCACGCTCGGGTCAGTTTGCCGGGTGGCTGTGCTATTGGTGCTCGCCCGATCAATTTGCACCTGAAGGGGTTGGAGGCACTGGGAGCTAAGATCAAGCTTGATCATGGATACGTTGAAGCGACGGCAGATAAGTTGCGTGGCGCAAAAATTTCTTTTGATCTGCCCACCGTCGGTGGTACCGAAAACTTGATGATGGCGGCATCTTTGGCAAGTGGCGAAACGGTGCTCGAAAACGCTGCTCGGGAACCGGAAATCGTCCAACTGGCGGCGGCACTGACCAGTATGGGGGCTAAGATTGAAGGCGCCGGTACGGCAGTTATCCACATTCAGGGAGTTGAGAGCCTTAAACCGCTTGCCTGTAGGGTTATTCCCGATCGCATCGAGGCGGGAACTTTCATGATTGCGGCGGCGATTACTGGTGGCAACATTCTGGTCCGGGGTGCGATAAGTGAAGATCAGGAAGCGTTGATCAGCAAATTGATTGAAACGGGAGCTGAAATTGTACCGGAAGCCGATGGCTTGCGGGTAATTGGCGCACCCAAAGTGGCACCGGTCAATATCCGTACCAGCGTTTTCCCCGGCTTCCCAACCGATATGCAGGCGCAGTTCATGGCTTTGATGGCGGTAGCAGATGGCACCAGCAGTATTTCCGAGACGGTTTTTGAGAATCGTTTTATGCACGTTTGTGAGTTGCAACGGATGGGAGCCGATATCCAGATTGATGGACATACTGCTATCGTTCGTGTTAGTCGACAAATCACCGGAGCGCCTGTAATGGCAACCGATTTACGTGCCAGTGCCTCACTGATTCTTGCCGGGTTGGCGGCCGAAAATACTACCGAAGTTTCCCGGATTTACCATCTCGATCGGGGCTATGAAAAAATCGAAAAGAAACTGGCAGCATTGGGTGCCAATATCTGGCGTGAACAGGAATAAAAGGTAATTAAACTATGAGTGATTGGATCACTTTCGCCCTGCCAAAGGGGCGAATTATGCAGGATTCGATGGAATTGTTTTCTAAAGTTGGGATTACCTGTCCCGAAATGAGTGAAAAAAGCCGCAAGCTGGTATTTGAAAATCGGGAGCACAAATTCCGTTTTATGGCGGTTCGAGCCACCGATGTGCCGACTTATGTCGAATATGGCTGTGCCGATCTTGGTGTAGTTGGTAAAGATACCTTGCTGGAGCAGGGAAAAAATCTTTACGAACCACTAGACCTTAAATTTGGCTATTGCCGGTTGATGGTGGCGGAACCAAAATCGTTGCAGGGAACCGATAATCCTTTGAATTGGTCAAATATTCGGGTGGCAACCAAATACCCCAATATTACCGAGCGTTATTTTGCTGCCAAAGGGGTGCAGGTTGAATTGATAAAACTTTATGGTTCGATTGAGCTGGCACCATTGGTGGGATTGTCAGAGCGGATTGTCGATCTGGTTTCCACCGGTGGCACCTTGAAGGCCAACAATATGGTTGAAGTTGAAACCATTGCCGAAATTACCAGCCGTCTGATTGTTAATCGTGCCAGCTTGAAAACCAAGCATGAACGTATCAGTCGGATTATTGATGATTTAGAGAAGGTCATTGGTGATGAGGTTAAAATTTCACAGTAATTTGTGGAGCTAGTTATGATACCGATTTTAAAATTTTGTGATGCCGATTTTGCCGCCAGGTTTCAGCGGATTGAACAACGAGATGCTGCCGTTCCTGACAGTATCGAGGCGACGGTTAAGGAGATTATTACCGCGGTTCGTGACCGTGGTGATGCGGCGCTGTTTGAGTTGAGTGCCAAGTTTGACCGGATTGATCTGAATGCCGAAAACATGGAAGTAAGTGCGGCAGAAATCGATGCCGCAATGACTGCTGTTAGCGCAGAATCGTTACAAACATTGCAGTTGGCAGCGGATCGGATTGCTACCTATCACGCCAAACAGAAGCAGGAAACCTGGCTTTCGACCGATGAAGATGATGTCCTGCTCGGGCAACTGGTACGCCCCCTTGATCGGGTTGGTATCTATGTTCCCGGTGGTAAGGCCGCCTATCCATCATCGGTGTTGATGAATGCGGTCCCCGCTAAAATTGCCGGGGTTGCCGAAGTAATTATGGTAGTGCCGATGCCGGGTGGGGACGTTAATCCACATGTTTTGGCAGCGGCAAAAATTGCTGGCGTCGACCGGATTTTCAAGCTGGGTGGTGCGCAAGCAGTTGCGGCACTCGCTTACGGAACTGCATCTGTGCCACGGGTTGATAAAATTACCGGGCCGGGCAATATCTATGTCGCCACGGCAAAGAAACTGGTGTTCGGACAGGTTGATATTGATATGATTGCCGGGCCGAGTGAAATTCTGGTAATCAATGATGGCAGTGGTAATGCCGCCCATATTGCCGCCGATTTATTGTCGCAGGCGGAGCATGATGAGCTTGCTTCGGCGGTGCTGGTGACCAGTTCGGAGACGATGGCAGTCGCAGTGCAGCAAGAAATTGAAGCCCAGTTACGGCAGCTCAGTCGGGAAACTATTGCCCGGCAGTCGATTGATGATTTTGGTGCTATTATTGTCGCCACCGACCTTGATGAAGCGATCGATTTTTCCAACCGCATTGCTCCCGAGCACTTGGAGCTGGCAATCGATAATCCGTTTGCAATTTTGTCAAAGATTCGCCATGCCGGGGCAATTTTTATGGGGCACAGTACCCCGGAAGCGGCAGGAGATTATCTTGCGGGTCCAAACCATACCTTGCCTACCGGCGGCACTGCCAGGTTCTTTTCCCCGCTATCGCTGGATGATTTCGTCAAAAAATCGAGTATCCTGTCGTTTACTCCTGCGGGCTTACAGCGTTTGGGCAAAGACATTGTCCATATTGCTGAGTTAGAAGGTTTGGACGCCCACGCTAAATCGGTATCGATTCGGCTCAATAAGTCATAGTTTTGCTAAGGAGTTGAGTATGGCACGTACAGCAAAAATTGCCCGTGAAACCAAAGAGACAAATATCGCCATCGAACTCAATCTCGATGGTTCAGGTCAGCATCATATCGAGAGTCCGGTACCATTTTTTAATCATATGTTATCAGCAGTGGCGCGGCACGGTTTTTTTGATTTGACCGTTAAAGCGACCGGAGATACCGAAATTGATGCTCATCACACGGTTGAGGATCTTGGTATCGTTCTGGGCGAAGCATTCAAGCAGGCGCTGGGTGATAAGTCGGGGGTACGCCGGTTTGGTCGAGCGACGATGCCGATGCACGAAGCGTTGGCTTCGGTTATTATCGATTTTTCAGGACGGCCATTTCTGGTTTTTAACGTCGATATTCCCAAAGCAAAAGTTGGTGAGTTTGATACCGAATTGGTGGAAGAATTTTTTACCGCATTCTGTAACCATTCCGGAGCCAATATCCACGTCAACCTCGCTTATGGTGATAATCTCCACCACATAATTGAAGGCATCTTTAAAGCGTTTGGACGCTCCCTTGATGAAGCAACCGGACTCGATCCCCGGATTGAAGGGGTGCTGTCGACCAAAGGAAAGCTGGAGTAGGTTAGGGCTGGAATTGATTTTGTTTTTGTCTTTGTCTTAAATAAATGTAACCACCTAAAAAAGGCAGCTCAAAAAGGTCGAGATGCAAGGCACTGTGAAAGCCTGAGCCCTGAAGCGTAGAATTACTACGCTTCAGGGCTCAGGCTGAGCATAACGCTGCAGATTGACCTTTTTCAGCTGCCGGAGCAATAAAACAATGATAAATATTATTGACTATGAAATGGGCAACCTTCGCAGTGTCGCCAAGGCATTTGAAAGCCTAGGCTTTGCCGTGCGTATAAGTGCCAATCCTGACGATATTACCAGTGCTGACAAGGTCGTTTTGCCGGGAGTCGGAGCTTTTCGGGATTGTATTGACCAGTTGTATCAGGGCAATTTCGTCGAACCGTTATTGCAACATATTGAAGCGGGTAAACCGTTGTTGGGTATCTGTGTTGGGATGCAAATGTTGTTTGATCAAAGCACAGAATTTGGCCGTCATCGCGGACTTGGTGTCATCCCCGGAAAAGTTGTCCGTTTTCCTGCCGCAATGGTCGAAAATGGTGAACGCCTCAAAGTTCCCCACATGGGGTGGAATAACCTTCTGATTCGGCAACAGTCACCCCTTTTTGATAATGTTGAAGATGAAAGCTTTGTCTATTTTGTCCATTCCTACTACTGCAATGCGGCCGATAGTAACGATGTCGCCGCCAGTTGCCGTTATGGGGACGTAGAGTTCTGTGCTTCGATCTGGCGCGATAATATCATGGCAACTCAATTTCATCCCGAAAAGAGTCAGGCGGTAGGGCTACAGATTTTCAAGAACTTTGGTGAGATGTAATCAAGTTTGAGCACCGATTAATGTGGTACTGATGAATTTGCAGATTAAATTTTATCTACTCCTGATTGACGCTGACCTGACAGGATCAATAAATATTTGCGGATGTGGTAAAGCTGTTTTCGAGTAAAATCATCGCGGTCGTTGATTCCCTGTTTCGTTGTTTGATCTTCAAATTATTCTGGTCCCAAAAGGGCTGCCGGTATGGCTTGACTCCCCCCGTAACCACCAGCTTTTTTCATTCCCTCATAGCGCAAATTCAGCGTACCAATTTCTAGCAATCCATAAAAACTACGATTTTGCTATGGCGGACAAATCTGTCATATGAAAAATGAGCACATAAGGGAAACATATGTAGATTTGTATACTCAACTATATGATACTTTGTATGTGATATCCTGCGATATATTGCTTGACTAGAGGGCGATAATGTATTATTTTTAATGACAATATTGGCTGTATTTTCTTTATAAGTACATAAGTCGACAATTTTGTTGGGTTTGTTACGTAAATTACAGCTTTGGCAAGAGATCATTTTAAATACTGCAAAAAGGAGAATTCAATGGGCATCAGAATGAGGTCAATCCTGGTCATGGGAATTTTGGGTTTACTTGCTATTGTCGTTATCGGCATCGCCAGTTATAAACTCAGCGTCACAAATGCTCTGAATGAAGCTAAAATTAAAAGTAACATTATTCTTAATTATGCCATGGCTACCAAAGAATATATGAAACAGGTGCAGAAGCCTCTGGTTAAAGAGCTGATTGAAAGTGATCGATTTTATCCAGAATTGATGTCTGGCTTTGTCAGCGCCAGGGGAACCTTTGAGTTGTTTAAAAAAACCTCACCCGAATATACCTTTAAGCAGGCTACTATCGATCCTCTCAACCCATTTAACAAGGCTGATCAGGATGAAATTGGATTTATCAAAAAATTTGGCCAGAACCCGGCACTGAAATCTTCTGAGGGAATAATTTCTAAAAATGGAGCAGAGTTCTTCTATTTCGCTCAACCGATCAAAGTCGGCAATGCTAAATGTCTGATCTGTCATGGGGACCCCTATGATGCTCCGAAAGACCAGATTGAAATTTATGGTACCGAAACCGGTTATAATTGGAAATTGAATGACACTGTTGCCGCATTTGTTATTTACGTTCCGACCGAAGCGGCCATTGCCGCCGCAAAAAAACTTTCATTCACTCTTGTTCTGATCGGTGCTGGTGGAATTATTGTGATTCTTCTTATTCTCTGGACCTTCCTTAATAAGAGCGTTGTTCTCCCCATTACCGAACTGGCAGAACGAACCGAAAATTTCAGTCTCGGAGAAAACCTTGACGATCCGGTTATTAATAAATCGAATGATGAAATCGGCACCCTGGCAAAATCGATTGAACGACTGCGAATCAGTCTGGTAAAATTGCTGCAATAGGGAGGTCACGAATAACTCCATGAACAGAACCTTACAATTTATAGCTGCAATCTGTATTCTTGTACTCACAGCCTGTCCGGTGCTGGCCGCCGGACAGGAATGCAGCACGATCAAAGATCAGATTAAAAAACAGCGCAATCTGCTGAAGAAGCAAAAACTGATCGATCAGGCGCTTACGCTCTGTCCTCAGGATGCAGAGATTCATTACCGCTGCGCCTATGCAGCCGAAAGACTCCGCAAGTACGACAAGGCACAAAGCAATTATCTTAAAGCGACAGAACTTGACAGTAATTATGACAAAGCTTTTTTTGGTTTGGGTGATATCTACATGGTGCTGGGGAATGCCAAGTCGGCTATTGCTGCCTACGAAAGAGGGTTGACGCTGGTACCACAGAACAAACGTGCTCGGTCATCCCTTGATCTGGCTAGAATTAAGCACAAGGCGGCATTGGGGGAGCAGATAACATCTGCAGAGTTTATCCAGGTCATGCAGAAGAGCAAGGCGGAGGAAACCACGCAAGGGGCGGTTGATGGCCCCCTGTTGCGAATGCAAATTCATTTTTATAGTGCATCATCGCAATTATCTGAGAAAGCGATGGCTCAGCTCATAAATGTTGGCAAGGCGCTTGAAAATCCGGCTCTGAGTGGCAAGAAATTTGAAATATCTGGCCACACCGACAATATCGGGAACCCGGGATCAAACTTGCTGCTGTCAAAGTATCGTGCTGAGCAAGTCAGGAAGTACTTGGTCGAAAAATTTGCAATTCAGCCAGAAGCCTTAATTGTCGCGTATTATGGCGATACTCGCCCCGTTGCGCCTAACACCTCAACTGAAAGTCGCACCCTGAATCGGCGGGTTGAATTTAGAAGCCTGAAGCAATAAGTTCCAGAGACTAAAGGAGTTTACATGTCAACCCTAGAGGAATTCAAGGCCATGACAGAAGGTCTGGCTGGTGTTCAAAAATTGGTTATTGTTGCTCGTGATGGAACTGTTATCCTTCATAGTCGTGACCAGGGCGGTAATTTGGGTAACTATGTTGCCTATGTTGCAGTCACAGCTGAGCAATTAAAACCGTATTTGGGGTTTACCGGTCCTTACCATTTGATTATGGAGCAGGTCTCTGGAGACCGAATACTGACTTTGCTCGGTGAACGGATCATTGTTGGAGTTGACTTGGATGCCCACGTCTCACCAACTATTATCATTGATCAACTGACGCCCCTTATTGATCAGATCACAATTTAAGGAGTTGATTATGCAGGGAATTTTGGATGAGTTGAAAGTAACCCCAGGTGTTTTGGGAGCAGCTGTATATAAGAGTAAGCAGGGGATTATTGCCAGCAACATGCCGGAGATATTCAAAGCTGATACCCAGAAACGGATCGGCAATATCCTTCACCGGATATTTAAACTGAATGAAACTGTCAAGTTGGATGTCAATTCCATCGAAGCTCAGTATGACGAAGCACTGCTATTGGTCAAAAAGCTCTGCGATTCATCATCACTGATTATTATTTGCGAGCCCGATGCAAAATCTCATCTGATAAATATGTCAGTGAGTATGTTATTGGCCGACCTGCTGGACCTCATTGAAGATTGTGAACCGGCACCAGTTCCTGCTGAACCAGCACCAGCACCTCATCAACCAGCAGATCTGGAATCTGTCCTCAATGGGCCATTATCAGAAAAGCTAGCCCAAATTAAACGGGCTCTGGCGAAACGTATCGGGCCGGTTGCTGGTAAGGCATTAAAAATTGCGGTAGAAAAATGGTTGTTACAGGGAGAACCATCACCAGAACGCCTTGGTGAACTTGCTGTGATGCTTCGATTAGAAATCGACGACAAGCCATCCCAGGCTGAGTTCCTTGATGAAATTCGAGATGTTATCTGAAATGAATTATTTATGGCTGTTCTGGCTCACCGAAAATTGTCTAGGACAGCCACTTATTATTTAGATAAATCTGACTGCTTTTTCTAACCGATCGGTTACGCTGCCAATTACTGCTGAGTCATGGTACCCGGCAGCAATTAAATCTGCCAAAAGATATTCTGCCTCTTCTTTTGCAACCCCTATTAGCAGTCCACCAGCTGTCTGCGGATCAAATAGAATTATTTCCTTTTCTTTTCCCTCATTTGAAAAGACGTAATCATTGTCCATGAATTGTTTATTCTGGTATGCACCTGCGGGGATAATTCCCATATTTGCATATTTGATTGCGCTTTCAATAAATGCAATATTATCGATCTCAAATACTATTGATTTATCGGAACCTGAAGCCATTTCCAACCCATGCCCAGCCAACCCAAAACCAGTGATGTCGGTACACGCAGATACATTATATTTTTTGAGAAGTTCCGCAGCTTTTGCATTCGAAGTCAGCATGATAGCTTCAATCTGCTCGGTCTCATCTGCAGTTGTTAGCTCCCCTTTTAGAGCGGTAGCGACAATACCTATTCCCAAAGGCTTGGTGTAGATAAGGCGATCCCCCGCTCGGAGAGACGAATTTTTATAGAACGTCCCATTTGCCACTGTTCCGGTTATAGAGAAGCCTAGTTTTACTTCTTGATCTTCGACGGTATGACCACCTAAGAGGGTACACTTTGCCTTTTTAAGCTCATCGCAAGCACCTTGCATCATCAGCTGGATCAGCTTTTTGTCAATATTGCAGTTATACATCAAGATTGACATGGCAGTTAGGGGTGTCCCGCCCATAGCATAGACATCGCTGAGTGAATTGAGCGCTGCAATCTGTCCGAATTTATAGGGATCGTCCACAACAGGGGTTATGAAATCAACAGTTTGAACCAGACTTTTATCGTCATCAATTTTGAATACACCGGCGTCATCACTGGTTTCAAATCCTACCTCCAGCCTGGAGTCGCGATAAACATTCAAATCGGAAAGAGTTTCGTGTAGGTCACCCGGACCTATTTTAGCAGCTCAACCAGCAGCTTTAGCTATATGGGTCAATTTCATAGAATCTATTCTCCGTTCGTAAATAACTATCTATTTTATAATTTAATTACTTTATCAGCTGCAAATAATCTGGTCATGACTCGATGGGCATCGGTAATCTCGCCTACTTTTAAGTTATGTTCAAGATTGAAATAGGTTAAACATGCACCACAGCTTAATATTTCAATATTCTTTTCTGCCAAAATATTTAACGCTGTAACCGTATCGTGATTTAAAGTCGTCAAATTAATGCCGGTATTAACAAGAATAATTGTTTTAGGCAATGACTCCATATTAATGATATTGCCAATAAATCCTTGCATCAGTGTTTTACCTAGTTCGTTAGCGTCACCAATAGAATCTGAGGTCACAAAGACAACAATATTCATTTTGTTGACATCATTGCTGGCCTGTTTGTTCACCGGCAGATCGCATGGATAACCAATTGCGATATCAACGGTGAAAACATTATCATTCTCAACAAATTCGCATGAATGTCCCAAGCTCATAGCATATTTAATTACATTTTCTTTTGATGCAAAATTATCCACTAAAACCGTCAGGATACCTTCATCAATATTCTCAAGAGCCTTTTTAGTCATTATGACTGGTGTCGGGCAGGCTTCACCTCTAGCATCTATTTTCAAAATAATCTCCTGATTGCAGTTTAAAGTAATAAATTGATGGTGTCGTAGCGTTTTCCAGATGAGTGGATGCAGTGCAGTTGAAACTTCATCTGGGCAATAAATGCTTCCGAACCGAAAGGGTTCCAGTACTGATTGCTTTGCGAAGTGGGTTAAGTTGAGTGGTCTGATGGGGGCATCTGGTGGCAATGATATAAGTAATTCCTAGCATGGCGCTAGGATAATGGAGGTGAAATGGGAATACAAGCCAAATAGAGGAGTATTCCTAGTTACCCCAGGGTCAGTATTGACATTGGGATTGAGTTGGACGCTCTTAATGGGCCAGCAGTTAAAGCCTAGTAGCTTTTTCATTGCTAATATGGAGAAATATCATTCCGGGATTGCTCTATGCGGCAATAATATTTATAGTCAAGCACATTTTATCTGCACTACTGTGCCAGCTATAAAGGATTTGCAAAATAATGATTATTTTACCCGCTATTGATCTTAAAGATGGCTGCTGTGTCCGGTTGGAGCAGGGGCTGATGGATAAAGATACGATCTATAACGATGATCCGGCAGCACAAGCGTTGATCTGGCAGGAGCAGGGGGGAGAGTATCTCCATATTGTTGATCTTGATGGTGCTTTTGCCGGCACACCGAAAAACAAGGCTGCTATCGAAGCGATTGTCGCCGCAATTGATATTCCTTCCGAGTTGGGTGGTGGAATTCGGGATATGAAAACGATTGAGGCGTACCTTGAGTTGGGTATTAATCGGGTAATTCTGGGCACTGTTGCCAAGGAAAACCCGGCTTTGGTTAAGGAGGCATGTCAAAAGTTTCCCGGTCAGATTGTTGTTGGCATCGATGCCAAAGATGGTCTGGTAGCGGTGCGTGGCTGGGCCGATGTGACTGAGAAAAAAGCTACCGAAATGGCTAAAGAGATGGAGGGTTTCGGGGTCGAGGCCATCATCTATACCGATATTGCCCGTGACGGGATGATGCAGGGGCCAAATATCGAAGCAACGATGGCTTTGGCTGCGGCGATTAATATTCCAGTTATTGCTTCGGGGGGATTATCAACCCTGGATGACATTCGGCGCCTGTTGAAGACCGAAGCGGCTGGAGTCACTGGAGTTATCACCGGGAAAGCGATTTATTCGGGTGCAATCGATCTGCGTGAAGCGGTGGCGTTGACCAGGGGAGGGTGCTGATGCTGACCAAAAGAATTATCCCCTGTCTCGATGTTAAGGATGGTCGGATTGTCAAAGGGGTGAACTTTGTCGGCTTGCGTGATGCCGGTGATCCAGTTGAAGCGGCACAAGCGTACAGTGAACAGGGGGCCGATGAGCTGACCTTTCTCGATATAACCGCCAGTAGTGATAATCGTGGCATTATCCTCGATGTTGTCGCTAAAACTGCCGAACGGGTGTTTATGCCACTGACAGTTGGTGGCGGGGTCCGTGAAATTGCCGATATCCGTAATCTTCTTAATGCTGGAGCCGATAAAGTGTCAATTAATACTGCTGCGGTACTCCGACCAGATTTTGTTCGTGAGGCCTCGGAACGCTTTGGCAGCCAGTGCATTGTCGTGGCGATTGATGCCCGGCAGATTCCCCATTCAGTACCGCAAGCATGGGAGGTTTACACCCACGGTGGGCGTAAACAAACCGGTATTGATGCGGTAGGCTGGGCGCAGCAGATGGCACGTTTGGGTTGTGGCGAAATCCTCCTTACTTCAATGGATTGTGATGGGACCAAGGATGGTTACGATATCGCCCTTACCCGGGCGGTAAGTGATGCGGTTGAGATCCCGGTAATTGCTTCTGGAGGGGTGGGCAATCTGGAACATATCCGTGAAGGACTGGTAGAAGGTGGTGCTAGCGCCGCATTGGCAGCTTCGATCTTCCATTTTAAAGAATATACTATTGCCGAATGCAAGGAATATTTGCGTGACCATGGTGTCGCGGCGCGGATTTGATGAAAACGGAGAATAGAATGACAGTATCAACACAACAGCCGGTAGCTACCCAAGATATTCTCGATGCAGTCTATCAGGTTATTCAGGAGCGTAAACAGCTGGGTGATGGCGAAGAGTCATATGTTAAATCGTTATTTGATAAAGGCTTAGATAAAATCCTCAGTAAGATCGGGGAGGAAGCGACAGAAACAGCGGTTGCCGGCAAAGGTGGAAATCAGGATGAAGTAGTGTCAGAGGTTGCCGATCTGTTTTTTCACGTTCTGATACTGTTGGGGTACTACGATTTACCCCCCGAAAAAATATATGCTGAGCTGGCGAGTCGTTTTGGGATGTCAGGAATTGAAGAAAAGGCGAACCGGTAAACAATTACCGAAAGGAATTTTTATATGCTTACGATCAAAACTGATAACGTCACGGTAGAAATAGAACCGGAATCACATTTTTATTTAAAGCGTGGTGATGCTGAAGATGACAGTCTTCGGGTGGCATGGAATGATCTTGATGCGTCTGCCGCAGCCAGCCTCAAACAGTTTGCCGACATGGTCGAAGGGACGCTGGAGGCGATGAATTTACCGGCGTAAACACCTTGCTATATGCTTCAATTTAAACCGGGGGCACGTAATAAATCCGTGCCCCCGGAATCCTACCTTTGTCCATTTTTCAAAAATTGCGACTATTTTTTGTGATCTGCTCGCATTTGTTTTGCCAAGTGTTTAATTTCACCTAGATCTTGGGTCATCATATTCCAGCCGTACCAGTAAGCGTAGTCTGGATTGACATGGAAGAACGCCTGATATGCCCGCATCCGATGCTTGAAGTACATCTGTAAGAGAACTTGATCGATATAAGAAAATCCGTCCAGGTTCTCATCCCAGTTAGCGCCATTAGTATGCATCAGTGCCAGGATGAATGGGTAATTGAAGGGATAGCCTTCGGGCTTGATGATAATGCCTTCTTGGTATAGTGCCGCTACGGTTTCGATCGCTTCAGCCATCAGGCGATCGGTTTTAGTCAGCATGTCATCGCCCATATCAAGCTGCTCTTTGGCGTATTGATAAGAGTGGCATTGAGTACAGGTGTCAAGCATTTCGTTGCGCAGTTTTTGCCATGACGCTTGAGTGGTACGAACGCCGTCGACCGATAGTACGGCATCAAGAATCGCCGTTGGTTTGCCGGTTTCAGGGTCAAGAACACCGAGAGCTTTCAGAATAGTTACCCGGTCCGCTGCAGCTTGTGGATCTTCTGGCAGTGGCAGGCGAACCCCGAGGAAACCCCAGGCGGTATGGTTTTCATGGGTGCCATTTGGCAGGTGACAAGTCTGACAGGTCGGAGCGGCAGCACCTTCAGGTAAATCACCCTCTTTTTTGGCAAAATAACGGGTACCATGTTTGGAGCTGGACCACATTTCCCACTGGGGATGGTCGTAGCCCATGTGACAGGTGCGACAGGCTTTAGGATTGTTTGCTTCCTTTTTTGAGAATGCATGACGGGTATGGCACTCGTCACAGGAGTTAGTTTGATAACGATACCCCTTGGCCAGTTGTGCGGCCTTCTCTTCTTCGGTTTTGATCCCCATATTGTGGCAACCACCGCAACCACGACCACCTTCGATGAGCTCATCGGGAGCAAAGTGGGTTGCCGGAATGGCATTCAGGACTTTCCAGCCATAATTGTGCTTGCCATGGGAGAAAGAGGTGAACTGCTCTTCGTGGCATTCCTGACAAACTTGCTCGCTGGGCATAACCGCTTTTTTGTAGTCAATAGCATTTTTGTGGGCATCACCGTGACAGGCATCACAACTAACTCCCATTTTGGCATGGGCACTGCTTTCCCAGTCCTTAACTTGACCGGGAGAAATGTTGCTGTGGCAGTCAATGCAGACATCTCCAGCCATGACAGTTCCAGCCAGAAGCAATAAACTGCATACTCCGGCTAAGAGGGTAAAGACGTGTTTCCTCATCTGGTGCCTCCATTTTGATGTGGTAGAAGCCGTGCTACCGATCGGATATCAGTTATCACAACTTCCCCATTTTAATATTCACAGTCACTACTGTCC
>DAOWKG010000303.1 GCA_030639985.1 Desulfuromonadaceae bacterium | reverse complement strand
CAGGTCGAGTCCTGATTGTGGATGACGAAGAACTTGTACAAAATGTCCTGGTAGAAATGCTGGCGATAATTGGTTGTTCCGCCGACATCGCCGATAAAGGGGAAGCAGGTAAAGAGAAATATTTAGCAGCACTGAATGATGGCGTTCCCTATGCTCTTGTTATCATGGATTTAACTATTCCTGGCGGCATGGGGGGAGAAGAAGCGACCAAAGAAATTCTTGCCATTGACCCGGATGCCAAGATTATAGCCAGCAGCGGCTACTCAACCGATCCGATCATGGCACGGTTTCTCGATTATGGCTTTAGTGGTCGTATTGTGAAACCATTTCGGCTGGATGATGTGAAAAGAGAAATGTACCGAGTATTGAACCTGAATTCGTAATTACCGAGCAGAATATTTTTGATAATATTTCCGTTAATGTGAAAAAACCGCTTCATTCAGGAGAACTGCATGGCTCACCACACACTGAAATCGGGTTATTCAAGTTTAGTCGATCGTCTTAATCGCTACCCTCAGGGAGCGCCGCCATCGCAACTACTCTATAAAATCCTTGCTATGCTGTTCAGTGAAAAAGAAGCTGAACTGGTCGCCCTGCTGCCGATCAAACCATTCACAGCTGAGCAAGCCAGCCAAGCCTGGAAACTAAGCCTGTCGGAAAGCCGGAAGATCCTCGATGAATTGGCAAGCCGGGCGATTCTGGTCGACATGGATCAAGACGGTGAATCGGTCTACGTCCTGCCGCCGCCAATGGCCGGTTTTTTTGAATTTTCACTGATGCGTACCAGAGGCGATCTTGATCAGAAAGTTTTAAGTGAGCTTTTTTATCAATATATGAATGTCGAAGAGGATTTCATCCGCGAACTTTTTACCTCGGGGGGAACTCAACTAGGGCGAACCTTTATTCACGAGCCTATTCTGTCAAGTGATGACGCTCTACATGTACTCGACTACGAACGAGCCACCGAAGTGATAAAAACCGCCAGTCACATCGGTGTGGGTACCTGCTACTGCCGCCATAAGATGGAACATATGGGCAAGGCATGCGATGCACCGCTGGATATTTGCATGACCTTTAACAGTTCAGCCGCCTCGCTGACCAAGCACGGCCACGCCCGCCTGATTGATGCCAACGAATGTCTCGACCTGCTGCAGCAAGCCTATGATCATAATCTGGTACAATTCGGAGAGAATGTCCGGCAGGGGGTAAATTTTATCTGCAACTGCTGTGGTTGCTGCTGTGAGGCGATGATCGCCGCCCGGCACTTTACTATCCTGAACCCGGTTCATACAACCAACTTTATTCCTGAAATCGATACCTCAGGTTGTACCGGTTGCGGCAAATGTGTAGATGTCTGCCCGGTAGAAGCGATCACCCTCGCCTCGGCCAATGATCCGCATAAACCTACTCGTAAACAGGCCAGCCTGATCGAAGACCGCTGTCTCGGTTGTGGTCTTTGCGTACGTAACTGTCCGAAAGAAACGATCAAGTTGAAAGTGCGCCCAATACGGGTTCTCACCCCTCTGAACGGAATTCATCGCGCTGTCGTTATGGCGATTGAACGTGGCAAACTGCAGAACCTGATCTTTGACAACCAGACTCTCTTCAGCCACCGCGCCCTGGCCGCCCTGCTGGGCGTGATCCTGAAGCTGCCACCGATAAAACAGGCGATGGCGAGCAAACAGATGAAGTCGCGCTATCTTGAACAGTTGGTGCAGAAGATGGGCAACTGAGGTGTGACCATATTCTGCAAATATTCGATTTCACCGTTTTTTTTTTGGAAAATCATACTAACGCTTTCCAACAGCTCTGGGGAGGGACACCACAGCTAACCTAATGATAGATATAGTGTCCCCCATTACTACATCAAAATGAATTGTACTGCCTATGCATGGAGATCATCACATGTTTAGAACCACTCTCATTCACTTAAGCCTTCTTATCCTTATCAGCCTGTTCGTCAGTACCCATTGCTGGGGTGTGGAAAGCATCCACGACGGCGTCGAGGCCAGGCAATGTATACTCACTGCCATAGAAAGTGGCCGATTTGACCACCTGACTATCGCCGCTTTGCGCCAGCAGTGCACCACCCATGAAGAAGCTAACCACTCTGAAGCAACCATAGCTGATACCACCAGTCAATCACCACAGAACGGCCTCATTGATAAACGCCTGAACGATGAACAACAGACCCAATACAATCCCTTTACCCTCACCGCCCACCGGCGAAATTACATTTTACCGCTTACCTACAATCAAAACCCCAATGGGAAACCCTTTGATGGCGACAATGAGGAAGTAAAAAATTTCGAGGTAAAATTTCAATTCAGCTATAAATTTCCAATCTGGAACAACATTATTGGCGATGCCGATTTATGGGGTGCATACACAAACTTATCGTTTTGGCAGGCATATAATAATATCCACTCCAACCCGTTTCGTGAAACCAACCATGAACCAGAACTGTTTTTAAGTTTTCAGGGGAAACGTGATTTTTTTGGTTTTAAGAACTCCCACAACTCCCTGGGTATAGTCCATCAATCCAATGGTCAAGATAGCTCACATTCACGCAGTTGGAACCGTATCTATCTCACTATGGCATTTGAGCGGGGCAATTTCGCCTTCGCCCTCAAACCGTGGTATCGTATTCCCGAAGACGACAAAATCTCGGCGACAGATCCTTCCGGTGACGACAATCCTGATATTGATAAGTACATGGGCTATGGTGAGCTAAGTGCAGGATACAAATGGAATGATCATCTGCTATCGATGCTGCTGCGCAATAACCTGCGTGGTACAGGTAATAAAGGAGCCATTCAACTGGACTGGACCTTCCCAGTAACGCGCCGGATTAAAGGTTATGTGCAATATTTTAACGGCTATGGTGAGAGCCTTATTGACTATAACGCCTCGGTGAATCGCATCGGAGCGGGGATTGTCCTTACCGATGCACTGTAAACTTGTCAAAGAAACAATGGCAATACCAGAGAAATTGATATGCTCTCTCATGATCATTGAGGTTGGCTATAAAAAAGTCAAAAGCAGATTTGACCCTTTTAAGCCCCAACCGATCTGATCTTGGCACGGTTCCTCGATTATGGCTTTAGTGGTCGTATTTTGAAGCCATTTCGGCTGGATGATGTAAAAATGGAAATATCCTGCGTATTGAACCTGAATGCATATTGACTGAACAGAATATTCAACCCCATTTTCAAGGCAACCATGAGCAAAAACATACCAACCACAATCCCCCGAGACCAACATTGTATTTCCCGTGAACAAATCGATACCGATACACTAAAGGTTCTGAACCGTTTGCATCGACACGGCTATAAAGCCTATCTGGTTGGCGGCAGTGTCCGTGATTTACTGCTGAATCGCCAGCCAAAGGATTTTGATATCGGCACCGATGCTACTCCCAATCAGATACGAAAACTATTCCGCAATAGTTTTTTGGTTGGTCGCCGATTTCGGTTGGCACATATCCGCTTTGCCGGGAATAAAATTATCGAAGTCGCCACCTTTCGCCGCCATCCTCATGACAATGAATTGCCGGAAGACCCAGATGACCATTTCCATTTTGTCCAAAATGTTTTCGGTTCCCCTGCCGAAGATGCTACCCGACGTGATTTCACCATCAATGCCCTGTTTTATAATATCGCCGATTTCTCGGTGATCGATTATCTTGGCGGGATGGAAGATCTGCAGAATAAAAGGCTGCGCGTTATTGGTGATCCGCAAGTTCGCTTTGTCGAAGATCCGGTACGAATGTTGCGGGCAATAGAATTTTCTGCCCGGCTCGATTTCACCATCGAAGCGGATATCTACACTGCCATTGCAGATCATAAAAAGCTACTGGCTACGGCGGCACCGGCTCGGGTTCGCGAAGAGATCATGGAACTGTTCCGTCATAAAATTTCTGGAGCGGTGTTGAAACAATGTCGCGAATTGGGGATGTTGCCACATCTGCTAGCGGGATATCCGGGAACCGATGAAAGTATTGAGCTACTGGCAAAAATTGATCAAAGAACTGCCGCCGGAATCCCGATTGAAGAGAGCTTTGCCATTGCGGCACTCTATCTGCGACTATTCATGGATAGTTGTACGCAATCTGACAGCATCAACATCAGTGCCGCCATGCTTCAAGCTAATGAGATCATTATCCCCCACTGCCGCTATTTCAGTATCGCCAGTGGTATCCGTCACCAAGCTCGTGAACTGTTAATTGGCTGCTTCCGTCTGGCGCGCGGGCGGGGATTCCGAGCTGAAAAACGTTTCTTACAACATCCCCTAACCCCCAAGGCACTAGAACTTTTCACCATCTGGTCTCAGGTGCGACCTGACCTTATCGACCTTGCTGAAAACTGGGCTAACGCCATTAAAACAGCAGAATCTGATACAAAACGTCCACACCATCCCCGAAAACGACGCCGGAAAAGATCATCACGCTAGGGATCGGTTGTTTCAAGAATATTTTTGCAATGAACTAACCATGAAGGAGAAAGTGATGGATAAATTTCGGAGTGAAACTGATTCGATGGGAGCCGTCAAAGTTGCAAATGATAGATATTGGGGAGCCCAAACACAACGTTCCATCACCAATTTTCCCATCGGGGTAAATCGATTCCAATGGCAACGCCCAGTAATTAAAGCGCTCGGAACATTGAAAAAAGCTGCCGCGCTGGCTAACGCTGAGCTCGGAGAATTACCTGATGATTTGGCGATACTCATCAGCCGTGCTGCCGACCAGGTGATTACTGGCGAGCTGGATGACCACTTCCCTCTGGTGGTGTTTCAAACAGGATCTGGTACGCAGTCAAATATGAATGCAAACGAAGTTATCTCCAACCGAGCTATTGCCCTTGCTGGAGGTACCCTCGGCAGCAAAAGTCCCGTCCATCCCAACGATCACGTCAACCGGGGGCAATCATCCAATGATACTTTTCCTACAGCTATGCATATTGCGGTAGTAGAGCAACTACAGCAGAAACTACTCCCTGCTGTAGCGCAGCTACGTGATACCTTGGCGAGCAAAGCAGAGGATCACGCTTCTCTTGTAAAAATTGGTCGTACCCACCTGCAGGATGCCACCCCTATTACCCTTGGTCAGGAAATCGGTGCCTGGGTTGCTCAGCTCGACTTTGGAGTTAAAGGAATACATTCTGCATTTTCCGGGCTATATGAATTAGCTATCGGAGGAACTGCTGTGGGAACCGGCCTAAATGCCCACCCAAAGTTTGGTGAGCTTACCGCAACTAAAATTGCCGATCTGACAGGCTACCCATTTTGCAGTGCCGACAACAAGTTTTTTGCGCTGTCGTCTCACGATGCTCTGGTTCAAGCCTCTGCGGCACTACGCACCCTTGCTGGTGGTTTGATGAAGATGGCCAACGATGTGCGCTGGTTAGCCAGTGGTCCACGCTGTGGTATTGGTGAACTGATTCTCCCCGAAAATGAGCCAGGCTCATCAATCATGCCGGGAAAAGTAAATCCCACCCAATGTGAAGCAATGACCATGGTGTGTGTTCAAGTATTTGGTAACGATGCTGCCGTTGCTTTTGCCGGCACCCAAGGGAACTTTCAACTTAATGTTTATAAGCCAGTTATGGTTCATAATGTTCTCGAAAGCTGTGAACTTCTCGCTGATGCATGTAACGCCTTCAATGATCACTGTGCCATCGGGATCGAACCAGATCGGGTTAGAATCAAACAAAATCTCGATAAAAATCTAATGTTGGTAACAGCACTGAATCGCCACATTGGCTACGATAATGCAGCTAAGATTGCCAAAAAAGCCCACCACGAAGGGCTGACACTACGACAATCTGCCATCTCCCTTGGTTTGGTCGGTGATGACGAATTTGATAAATTGATTATACCACTGGAAATGACAGGTAATAGGTCACGATAAATAGTTTCATCTCAACTTCAACCCTGGCGAACGTTGGTCGGCAGCCAGTTTTTTTGAATTTTTCAAAGATTCAATCATAAAGAACAGCTAAACCCAAGGAGGTGTTGTCGTGATTGACTGGTTTATCCAACTTAGCCCCATCATGCAAGCTCTGCTGGCAACTCTTTTCACCTGGTTTGTCACTGCTTTAGGAGCAAGTCTGGTCTTCTTTTTTAAGACCATTAACCGTAAAGTACTGGATGGCATGCTGGGTTGCGCTGCCGGGGTAATGATTGCCGCCAGCTTCTGGTCATTGTTAGCTCCGGCGATTGAAATGGCTGAAGCGGCGGGGACTACCCCGTGGGTACCAGCCGTCATCGGATTTTTGTCCGGCGGAATTTTCTTGTGGTCGGTCGATAAGGTATTGCCCCACCTGCACATTGGTTTCCCCATGGAGGAAGCCGAAGGGATTAAGACCAATTGGCAACGTAGTACCTTGTTATGCCTTGCAATCACGCTACACAACATCCCCGAAGGGTTAGCGGTCGGGGTTGCTTTTGGTGCCCTTGCAGCCGATCTCCCCTCGGCATCACTTGCCGGGGCAGTTGCCCTGGCAATTGGTATCGGTATCCAAAATTTCCCCGAAGGAACCGCCGTTGCCGTGCCATTACGACGTGATGGCATGAGTCGCAGAAAAAGCTTTTGGTATGGGCAACTATCAGGAATGGTTGAGCCAATTGCCGGTGTGCTAGGCGCTGCTGCGGTAATCTGGATTGAACCATTATTACCCTATGCCTTGTCCTTTGCCGCCGGGGCAATGATCTATGTGGTAGTTGAGGAAGTTATTCCCGAATCGCAATTGGCTCGCAATACCGATCTAGCTACAATTGGTGCGATGTGTGGGTTTGCCCTGATGATGACTCTGGATGTGGCGCTCGGTTGATTTTAACGATAAATTCTCTAACTATTTAGAATGGTAAAACTGTGGAACTTACCAAACTTCAAATTTCTTTCTCCCAGTAGAACAAATGACATCATAGCTAACCGAGTGATTTATATGAGGCAAAAAAATGGGGAACAGGGGGTTCCTGGGTATCATCATAAGCTTCAAAACTCTCTTCACTCAGTCCACAGCCTACAAAACCATTTATTTCTTTTTTATCAAGAGGAAGAGGAACGTCACTCTCTTGTTCACCGCTAAGACGACTTCGGCATGAGACCAGAAGATATCCCTGTAATGCAAGTAATGAAACCATAGCATCTCGTGCTTGAATTCTGTATTTACCGGGTAAAACTTGGATTGTATTACACTCATAAATCAGATCAAAACGTTCAGCCCATTGTGATGGGTAATCAAATAGATCTGCGACAAGATAGTCGACTGTGGTGCTTGGATAACGATTTTTACAAAGACGTATCGCTTCTGATGAAATATCAAAAGCAGTTACCTCATATCCTGCTTCACTCAATGCCTCAGCATCATCACCAACACCACAGCCAATAACAATGGCCTTGCGTCCAAGATGTTTAGAAACGCAGCTTTCCAACCATGCTAAAAGATAAGGGCTGGGTTCAAGATCTGCCCAGAAAACCGCCGTATGATCACCCTCTGCATCGGTATAGATACTATCAAACCAACCCATAGGATCGTCTCTATCTTGGTAAGATTTGACCATTTTTTTGTATGCAACCGGATCAAACTCTTTCATCTCTTTTTACCTCTTGAATTGCTATTGGTTTACACTATTTCTTGACAATTAAATCTGTGCAAGAGCTATTAGACCCTAGATAATAAAGAGCTAGAAAACGGATAAACATGCAAATCTAGCGGTTAAAAGACCATCTTCTAATTTGCCGTTGGTCTTTTAACCGCAAGTTGTTGGAAAACTTAACGACAAAATTAGACTTGAACTTTTTTCAGAATGTGATCAATAACCTGGCTATGTTCATGTTGTGGACTGAATAAAATCATTTCGGTATTCAGATCAGCCTTAACGGTATGTCCCGGTGGCCAGTAAAATAAATCATTGCTACCTGCTGTTTCTTCACTTCCATCGGCAAAAGTTACTGTCAATTTCCCTTCGAGAATATAGCCCCAATGGGGACATTGGCAAAGATCACCCTCTAATCCTTTGAGTAAATCGGTGAGGTCTGTCCCCTCTCCCAGGGAAAAGTATTCGCCACTTATTTTGCCGTATCCTGTCGCATCACCAAAGTTTTTTAGTTGGCGAGCGGTAGCTCCTGGCACATCAATTCTAACCGGCACATCTTCTTTTGCTATCCGCATAATCCTTCTCCTTTTAAAAAGCTGTGATTACGCCTCCAGATGAGTTCGATCCCCACAAAATATGGTTCCCGATGGAATTGACCAAAAAAGCCGAGCTCCCCGGAGGAGTAATTATCCTTCGGTAGCTCGGCCATCTTACAAGAGTTGGTGGGAAGACCCGAAGCTTTCCGTCCCTGCCTTTCAACAGGTTTGGCATTTTCGTGGATCATTTGTAACTAACTATAACACTAATTGATTACCTTTCAAGTCATGTTTCTTTTTTTAGCGCCAATACTTTATCAAAATTTGTTTTTGATGCTGTTTTTGCACTGGTGAGATCAAATATTTGAGTAACATAGAAATGATATAACGGAGTGTAATCTTTATAGAACTCATCGGCATTAACATAATATAATTTTCCAGATTTTAACTCTGAAAACCTGAATTCAAGTTGCAAGTGCAACTCAAAACATTTGGTTTAAAGGATAAGCTGCGGTAGTCTCACGGCTTCTTTTACCGACCAAAGTTAGAGGAGCACAATGATGAGCT
>DAOWKG010000170.1 GCA_030639985.1 Desulfuromonadaceae bacterium | reverse complement strand
CTTTAATGGTTGGTGGGGGTCGTGGCAGCTCAAGCAGTTGTCCAGCGTATAGTGGTCTGCAGCCTCGTGGCACTGACTACGGAGAGGTATATTACTGCGACTGTCAGGTTTGTGCCCCGCATGACAATCGATACAGTTGATCTTACTTTCGTGGGCTGCTCCAGCCGCTTTTATCTCGGCTGGTTGCGTTTCGTGACACTTTACACAATCATCTTTTGAAAGCGTTGGTGCGGCGATAAGAGTGGTTGCAAAAAAAGTTATGCAACAAAAAAGCGATAAGGTAAGCACTGGTTTGATAGTTGAACAGCGGGTCATTGATTCCTCCAGAAAAGTGATGTGTGCATAGGTACGTTTGGCAAACTTCCGAAGAATGCAAAAATCAAACCATCATGTTGATAAAGATGGCTTCTGTAGGTAAGTATTGTAATTCTTTAGGGTATTTAGAGTGTGAGAAATAGGTTGGAGGAGGAAAATCTTAAATTAATGTTGAAATGACCAGCGTGATTGTCATATGCCCATGAAGGGTTTAAGGATATGATAGTGCCCATGCAACTGCCAGATCCTTGTCACTGAACAGGCGGATATTCAGACCCTTGTCAAACAGGATGGTCTGGAGAATTTCTTCATCCTGGGTATATTCAATCGAGGTAATGAGTGCAAGCTTTCGGAGTGGCGAGCGATTTTTGTAAATGATGATGGTATCGGCAACTAACCGTAAGCTTTTTTTTTCCCGCGAACATTGAATTTTGCGCTTATCAATTACCAGCCCGGTACAATTTGAATTTTCAGAATATTCAGGATTGGCCGATAGATATTCTCAATACAATTTTCGCAATTGGATTCACCGACGCAGGTTACAATCATGCATTCATCATTAATTTCTTTGGTTATGTGCATGGTAGTATCCGGATTTGGAAGATACAATGAGAGGAGAACCGTTCACGACAGTATTCTTCTGCCAGTTTAATTATGGCGGAGGTAGATGAGAATCGAACTCACCAGGGACGGGATGCGCCCCCCATCGGTGTTGAAGACCGTGAGCCTCACCAGAGAACTAGCTACCTCCATAACTTATTTCGCTGGGATTCTACGTTTATTCGCCCATTTCTTCAATATTTTTTTGCTATTTTTGTTTACTTTTTACATTGGTAGTCATAAATTGCATTTCTAACAGCACAACATACAATTGAATAGAATAATTGGAATCGTGGAAGACGGTGTAAATCCGTCACGGACCCGCCACTGTGATCATCAGCATATTTGTTGATGTCAGTCAGATACTCGCCCAATTTATTATTGTTTGCTACTCCTCCGTGGTATGAGGTGTGTGGATAAATAATTATGTGGATTAAAAACGGAATCCCCGCAGCCCTTAACAAGGTTGCGGGGATTTTTTTTGCGAAATCATTTTAATTTTGCCAACATCACCCGTATTGCAAGGAGAATTACCAACATGTTTACCCAGGTTGAACAAGCGATAAAAGGAATTATCACCCCACAAATGGCTGCTGTGGCCACCGCGGAAGGATATTGCCCCGAATATATTCGCGATATGGTTGCCGCCGGAAAAATCGTCATCCCCAATAATATTAATAGTAAGCCTCGCCCGGTGGGAATCGGAAAAGGCTTACGCACCAAGGTTAATGCTTCCATCGGTACCTCATCCGACATTGTTGATTATGCCGCCGAAGTTCGCAAAGCCAAAATTGCTCAAGCGGCTGGAGCCGATACCCTGATGGAACTGTCGGTCGGCGGCAATCTGGATAAAGTGCGACGTGAAGTTATTGCTGCCGTTGATCTTCCTGTCGGCAATGTCCCCCTATATCAGGCCTTTTGTGAAGCTGCTAAAAAACGGGGCAGTGCCGACAAACTCGACCCTGAAGAGCTGTTCGACCTGATCGAAAAGCAGTGTGAAGACGGTCTGGCCTTCATGGCAATTCATTGTGGCATCAACCTCTATACCATTGAGAGGTTGCGCAAACAGCACTACCGGTACGGTGGTCTGGTCTCCAAGGGTGGAACCACCATGGTGTCGTGGATGGAAAAAAATAATCGGGAAAACCCCCTTTATGAACATTTTGACCGGGTGGTAAATATCCTGAAAAAATACGATGTCTGTTTGTCGTTAGGCAACGGCTTGCGGGCGGGGGCAATTCACGACAGCCACGACCGGGCGCAAATGCAGGAGTTGATTATCAATTGTGAGTTGGCACAGATTGGTCGGGAAATGGGCTGCCAAATGTTGGTCGAAGGACCTGGACATATGCCGCTGGATGAAGTTGAGGCCAATATTCTTATCCAGAAGCGGATGAGTGACGAAGCTCCTTACTACATGCTCGGCCCTATAACTAGCGATATCGTCCCCGGTTTCGATCACATCAGTTCCGCGATTGGTTCGGCTCAGTCGGCCCGTTATGGTGCCGACTTGATCTGTTACATTACCCCGGCGGAGCACTTGGCACTGCCCAATGAAGACGATGTTCGCCAGGGGGTTCATGCTGCCCGTGTTGCTACCTATATTGGTGATATGAACAAGTACCCAGAAAAAGGGCGCGAACGTGACAAGCAAATGAGCAAAGCGCGTCGTGACCTGCAGTGGGACAAGCAATTTGAACTCGCTTTGATCCCCGAAGAAGCCAAGGCAATACGTGCTTCCCGCATTCCAGAGGATGAAAAAACCTGTACTATGTGTGGTGAATTTTGTGCTGCCAATGGTTCTGGCAAGTTGTTCAACGGTGATTTAGCTGGGGATAAGGTTTGATCTGAAGGTTGCCGCGAGGGGGTTAGATTGTAGAGTTAAAGTCAAAGCCCGACCCTTGAATCAGCTGGAAGGGCATAGCTTTATGAATCGGTCAGCGTAACGCCAACTCGCACTTTTCAAATATCAGCATTTGATCGCGTAGTTTTGCTGCTTTTTCAAAATCGAGATCGGCCGCTGCTGCGAGCATTTGTTGTTTTCGTTCAATGATCAGTTTTTTTAGTTCTGCCGGATTACCATATTCTGTTTCAGCTTCGGCCACCAGAGACAGCCCCGCATCATCTTTGGAGGAGATGTCATCAAGAATTGAGCGCAGCGGTTTGGTTATCGATTTGGGGGTGATCCCATATTTTTCGTTGTGAGCCAGTTGCTTGGTACGGCGGCGTTCGGTTTCGTCAAGACAGGCTTGCATTGAGCGGGTGATCTTGTCGGCATACATGATTACCCGGCCGTTGACATTTCGTGCTGTCCGACCACAAGTCTGGATCAGTGAACGTGCCGAACGCAAGAAGCCCTCTTTATCGGCATCCAAAATAGTGACAAGGGCTACTTCGGGGATGTCGAGCCCTTCCCGCAATAAGTTAATTCCCACCAGTACGTCAAATTCCCCTTCCCGTAAGGCACGGATGATTTGGATTCGTTCAATGGTAACGATATCAGAATGGAGGTAGTTGACCCGGATATCGAGTTCTTGCAGGTAGCTGGTGAGGTCTTCGGCCATCCGTTTGGTCAATGTGGTTACCAGTACTCGAGCTTTAGTCGCAACCGTGATGCGGATTTCTTCGATCAGGTCATCGACTTGGTCGGTGGCGGGACGAATCTCTATCGGCGGGTCAACCAGACCGGTTGGGCGGATTACTTGCTCGACAAAAACCCCATCTGCTTTTTCCATTTCATAATCGGCGGGGGTGGCAGAAACGTAAACTGTCTGTGGTTGCCGGGCAGCAAACTCTTCAAACATCAGGGGTCGATTGTCGAGTGCCGATGGCAGGCGAAAGCCGTAGTTGACCAGCGTTTCCTTGCGGGAACGGTCGCCACGATACATACCGCCAACCTGACTGACACTGACGTGACTTTCGTCGATAAACATCAGAGCATCATCGGGCAGATACGAGAACAGGGTAGACGGTGGTTCACCAACTTTGCGTCGGTCGAGAAAGCGGGAATAATTTTCGATCCCCTGACAATAGCCTATCTCTTCTATCATTTCGATATCGAAGAGGGTGCGTTGTTCAATTCGCTGTGCTTCCAACAGCATGTTGCGTTCTTGAAAATACTGAATCCGTTGTTGCAGTTCATCTTGAATTTCACCGATTGCCCGTTTCAAGGTCGGTTTGGTGGCAACATAGTGGCTGGCGGGAAAAATAGTTGTGCTGTCAAGGCGGTCTATTACTTTGCCCCGCAGTGGGTCAATTTCACTGATGGCATCAATTTCATCACCGAAAAATTCAATCCGCAGAGCGCGTTTTTCTTCATAAGCGGGAAAAATTTCGACACTGTCACCCCGGACCCTGAAGGTGCCTCGATGAAAATCAATATCGTTGCGTTCATATTGAATTTCAACCAGATTATGGAGAAACTTGTTGCGATCCAATTCCATCCCGGTTTGCAACTTTATCAACATGCCAAAGTACGCTTCTGGTGAACCGAGCCCGTAGATACAACTGACCGAGGCGACGATTAATACATCGCGGCGGGAGAGGAGTGAACGGGTGGCGCTGTGGCGTAATTTGTCAATCTCTTCGTTGATTGAACTGTCCTTGTCGATAAAGGTATCGGTAGAGGGGACGTAGGCTTCAGGTTGGTAGTAATCGTAGTAACTGACAAAATATTCGACCGCATTATCGGGAAACAGTTCTTTGAACTCAGCATAAAGCTGTGCTGCCAAAGTTTTGTTGTGAGCCAGCACCAAGGTCGGTCGCTGTAACTGATTGACCATGTTTGCCATGGTGAAGGTTTTCCCTGAACCGGTGACGCCGAGCAGTACCTGATGACGGTCGCCACGTTCAATTCCTTCGACCAATTCCTTAATCGCCTGGGGTTGGTCACCACAGGGTTGATAGTCCGATTGCAATCTAAATTGAGCCATTTTTTCTATCCATAATATTTTTTTGTTAAACTTGAAAATCGCAGTTGACATGAACCATTTTGAGGTTCAGAATCCCGCCTTTTTTACAGGACAGCAGCATATGAAACTGCACCATTACGGAAGGATATGATATGACCGGTAAAAAACGCAAATTTGTTTATTCAATATTTTGGAATTGTGGGCTGATAATTGTTGGCACCCTGATTCAAACCGTTGTCCTTAAAGGGATTGCCGCCCCACAGCAATTTATTCCCGGTGGACTGTTCGGGATTGCTTCATTGATCCATTATCAGACCGATTGGCTGAATCCGGGTTTGCTTTATCTGCTCCTGAATATTCCGATGTTTATCTTGGGATACCTTTTTGTCTCACGCCGGTTCCTCTGGTACAGTGCCTTGGCGATGCTGGTAGTGTCGCTGACCTACCAGTTTATCAATATCCCCATCCCGATTGAGAACCAATTTTATGCCGCCATTGTCTTTGGTGCTGTCTTCGGACTTGGCAGTGGTATTGTCCTCCGTTCCCTTGGTTCCAATGGCGGTGCCGATGTTCTGGCGATCATTTTAAACCAAAAGTATAACCTTGGCATCGGCAAGTTTGCGTTTGGTTTTAATTTAACCCTTTATGTTGTCTGCTTTTTCTCAATGCCTGCTGATCTTGTTATCGCTTCAATGATAGCCGTATTCATTGCTGCACAGACCATTGATTATACCTTGTCGTTATTCAGTCAGCGTAAACTGGTTTTTGTTATTTCGCCACACTCCGATGCAATTGCCGATCAGCTGATGAGCCATTTGAAAATCGGCACAACACTGGTGCCAGCAGTCGGTGCTTATCGTCGCGAAGCTAAGACGGTGTTGATGGTGGTGATCAATAATATTCAGCTCAAACGCTTGGAGGAAATTGTCTTTACCCAAGATGAGCACGCTTTGTGTATCGTTGAGAATACCTTTAACGTCTTGGGATCAACTTTTTCCAAGCGCAAGCTCTATTAACTTTTAATTGAAAACGAGGGTACTTTTATCCATCTTTGGTGATTATTTAAGCCGTTGGCACAGCAATCCGGCAATAATCAAAATAAGACCGATAAAAGTAGCAGTGAGGATCTCTTCACCAACCATAAAATGGATCAATATCAAGGAGAGAAACGGCGCTAAAAAGATCAGGTTACTGGTTTTGGCGGTGTTGTCGGTTTGCTTCATTGCCCGGAGCCAAAGGACAAAACAGATCGCCATTTCAATGGCACCGATATAAGCGGCACCAAGTAGACCGCTTAGCGGCGGTTGGCGCAACTCTGTAGTGAGCAGGTAGTAGCTGATCACAAAAATGGTGCCGAAGAAAAAATTGATAAACAGGCCGATGATTGGATCACGGCGGTCACGGATGTTGAAAATCCAGTAAAATGACCAGATGATAGTGCTGGTCAACGCTAAAGTTACCCCGACGCCATCGGTGAATTGGAGACTGAATGGTTGCCCTTCGGTAGAAATAATCACTACCCCACAATAACTCACCAATAGCGCCAGCCAATGTTGCCAGCCAATTTTTTGTTTCAGGAGTGGTACGGCAAGGAGTGAAAGGGTAATTGCCCAAGTGTAATTGAGCGGCTGTGCCTGCTGTGCTGGTAGCAGTGCATAGGCCTCGAACAGCAGCAGGTAATAGAGAAACGGGTTAAGTAGTCCGAGGAGCAGCGATAGCAGGTATTCTTTGCCACTGCACTTGAGGGTTTGTCCCAGTTTGCCTTGGTAGAGGAGAATTGCACCCAGCAGGAGAGTGGCAACAATACTGGAGTAAACGAGGAGCTCAATCGGGCTTAGATAGCGCAGCGATAGTTTGAAGGCGGTGGCAACTGTTGACCAGAGCAGAACGGCACTTAGGCCGTAAAGAAGTACCCGACGTTGCAGATTCATCGAATCAGAATCCTCCCTTTTTGGTTAGTTGCTGCAGTTGCGGGATTACCGAGCGTTGCAGTGCTGCTACTGCCAGTAAGCGACCGATGACGTAGGCAGATGCGGCGGCAACGACACCCGAAAGGGGAAGGTATAACAGTGCCAGTAATAAAACCAAAAAAATGGTGCCAGCTTCAATTGTGGTGGCAATAGAGATTGGGTGGGTAGCACGGGTAACTATCAAAACTGATCGTTGAAAGCATACAAGCACCGTTAAAGCTGGGAAAATTGCCAATATCTGGAGTGGCACGGTGGCAAAGCTGGTTAGCAAGTCATCAAGCCCGGATAGTTGTTGAAACCAGAAACCGCTAAGTGGAGTAAAGGCGATCAAAAACAACGCTGTCGAGGTTAGTAGTCCCAATACAATGGCAAAGTTTCTAACTTTGGGGTAGTTGTCCCGGTTTTCCCCCAGCAGTGCAATTGCAACCTCTTGATATGAAATCCCGATAGCACGGAAGATAAAGGTCAGCCCATAAATAACCGGCATAACTGCCAAAGATTCGATGGCATCGCGACCCTTTCCCAGAAAAAAAGTAACCAGTGGGTGGATTGATAAGCCGATAAATGGGGTAAGGGCGAGGGGAAGATAGTAATGCCAAATTTCCCGATAATTTAATTGCTGCTGTGATTCACCCTTGGTTTGTAGGATTTCAGCAATGGCAAAGCGGGTCAAATAGCGGGTGAGGAGTGCTTCGGCGACTACTCCGATCGATAAGGCAATGGCACCAATTATCGCTCCCGCTAGAGAGCTATAGTGATATAGCAGTAGGGCGCTAGCTGCCATAGTGAGCAGGCGTAATGAAGTGGAAACAGCAATCCGGCGGGTTTGATGTTTGACGATCAGAATCCCTTGATAAAACCGGCGGATACCGATTGCCCCCGGCCAGGGGAGCAGCCAGAGCAGTGCCGTATGGGTTAGCTTTGCTACTTCGATGGGCAAGCCCAGCAGTTTAATAATAATAAGATCAAAACATGGCGGGAGTAGGAACAGACCCAGCAACAGGGTGACGCTCAGGCTGAGGAATAATGAGAAGTTGCGGAGTTGGCGGTAACTTTTCCGGTCCCGGCACAATGCCGTACTGGCGCTCATCAGCATGATTATGGGCGATTCTGCTACCAAGGCAAAAGCAAAAGCTACCCCGTAGGCGGCCAGATTTATTTTCTCTGCCGCCAACCGGGCAATAACCGCCGCCAGAAACGGCCCTTCAATTGCCATCATCAACCAGGTTGCGGCTAATGGGAGCCAGAAAAGAAATATCTGTTTGTAGCTGAGGGTGGATTTATTTTCCATGAAGTTGTATTTCAGCCGCCGACAACGGTTAACAAGTCGTGGGCAGTAAAGCAGTCGATAGCCTGTCGCAGGTCAACATCGTCTGGTTCCTGCAGCTTGTCAGCCAGATAGTTTTCTCCCAGTTTTTGATACTTATGACTGGCTATATCATGATAGGGGAGGAGATTGACACTCTTTTTCTCCCCCGCCAGTTTGGTGATGAAGGCGGCTGACGCTGCTAGGTTTTTCAAGTCAGAATTGACCCCTTTGATCAAGGGAATGCGAATCTGGATGGCTGCTCCAGTTTCAGCCAGGGCACCAAGGTTGGCAAGGATCAGTTCATTGCCGACCCCGGTGTATGCCTTGTGTTTAGCGGAATCCATCAGTTTGAGGTCATAAAGGAACAAATCGGTTCGTTTGGCAACCTCAAGGAGGAGCTCCTGTTTGGCAAAGCCACTGGTGTCAACGCTGCGGTGAATCTGTTGATTGCCGCAGACATCGAGAATTTCAGTCAGATAGTCGGGGTAAAGCAGTGGCTCCCCGCCGGAGAAGGTGACTCCGCCGCCAGACTGGTCAAACAGGACACGCTCTGTTTCGATAATTTTCAGTAGCTCTGGAGCCGATTTGTAATAACCAGAAATCTCTGTCGCCAGGGTCGGGCATATCGCTGCACATTGACCGCTGAGATTGCAACGCTGCAGGTCGGTGATGATCCCATCCTGAGTCAAACTACAGGCATGATTCGGGCAGGCTTTCACACATTCGCCGCAACCGATACATTTGCCTGGATTGTACATTTTTTGCGGTTTGGCCGAGATACTTTCGGGGTTATGGCACCAGATGCAGGAGAGCGGACAACCTTTAAAAAAGATGGTGATACGGATGCCGGGGCCATCGTTGATGGCATAGCGTTTGATATCGAAGATGAGAGGTTGTTGCATGATAGTCCTGAAATCTTATGTTAGCCACCAAGGCGCCAAGGACACCAAGAAAAACGAGACCGAAACCATTTTAACGGAGAGGCGGAGAAACGGAGAGAAAATCACAATCAACATCTTTTTTTAAGGTTTTAAAACCACAACAAAATTTGAGAAGCTTTTATGTTTGGACATTAAAATCTTAAAAATCTTTTTTGACTTTCTCTGCAACTCTCCGCCTCTCCGTTAAAAATATTTTGAACCTGTTTTTCTTGGTGTCTTGGTGGCTATACTGGTTTTAATCAAAATGCTTCATTCTCCGTCCGCTCAATCACTTCCTGCTGTAGATCCCCATTCATATCGTTGAAATAATCACTATATCCCGCCATCCGCACCAGCAGATCTTTGTACTCTTCAGGGTTTTCCTGCGCCGCGTGGAGGGTTGCGGTATCGACGACGTTAAATTGAATATGGTGGCCACCAAGGGTGAAATAGCTGCGAATCAACTGCCCGAGTTTGACGATATCCTGGTCCCGCTTCAGCAGGCTGGGGAGAAAACGTTGATTGAGCAGGGTGCCGCCCGACATACTGTGATCCAGTTTGGTCAGTGATCTGATCACCGCCGATGGCCCATGGGTGTCAGCACCATGGGATGGCGAGGTACCGTCAGAGATCGATTTTCCGGCAAAGCGGCCATTGGGGGTGGCACCCATCACCTTGCCGAAATAGATGTGACAAGTGGTTGAAAGCATGTTCAGGTGGAAGGTCTCACCCTTGACGTTTGGTTTGCCATCAATTGCGTTGAGGAGATCGTGGTAGATTTGCAGCGCAATAGCATCAGCATAATCATCATCGTTGCCAAAGAAGGGGGTCTTGTTGATGATCGTCTGGCGCAAAAATTCTTCTCCGGCAAAGTCTTTTGCCACGGCAGCAAGAATCTGTTCCATGCTGAAGGTTTGGTCTTCAAAGGCATGTTTTTTCAAGGCGGCCAAACTGTCGGTGACCGTTCCCAGCCCGGTGCACTGGATATAGTTGGTGTTGTAGCGTGGCCCGGCGTCGTAATAATCTTTTCCTTTGCTGATACAGTCCTCAATCACTACCGAAAGAAAGGGAGCCGGGGCGTACTTGGCGAACATCCGGTCGATATAGTTGCTGACCCGAATTTTGGTGTCGACAATGAAATTGAGTTGCTTGAGGAACGCTGCGTACAGTTCCGCATAGCTCTCGAATTTGCGAGGATTGCCGGTTTCGATCCCGACCATTTTTCCACTGACGGGATCGATTCCGTTGTTAAGGGTAATTTCCAGAATTTTAGGAACATTCAGATAGCCGGTCAGAATATAGGCTTCCTTGCCGAAAGCACCGACCTCGATACAGCCGCTGCAACCACCTTCGCGGGCATCCTGCAGAGATTTTCCCTGACGCATCAATTCAATTGTGTAGACATCCGGATTGAAAACCGAAGGATAGCCGTGTCCCTGGCGGATAACTTTGCAGGCGGCATGCAGGAAGCGATCTGGGGTTTTGCTGCTGATATGGACCGAGCTGCCCGGTTGCAGGATGTGCAGTTCTTCAACCACCTCAAGCATAAGGTAGGAAACGTCGCTGACACCATCCTTGCCGTCACTGCTGATGCCGCCGATGTTGATGTTGGTAAAAT
>DAOWKG010000013.1 GCA_030639985.1 Desulfuromonadaceae bacterium | reverse complement strand
TGCAAACCTTCCAAGGATTACCCGCTGCCGCTCCAGAAACAATGGCTGCCATATTCTCCCCTTTTCATTAACCGTAACTTCGAATTTTTTGTCACTATTCCAATCCCAATTATAACCAGAATTTAAGAGATGGATACTGCTTTTTTTAAATTCATTTGATTGAATTTTAGGAGGCTGTCGGGCTTTGCGGATCGTAACGAGAAATCGACTGTTCGAGGGCAGATTTTCGTAGATTTGAGAGCGAATAGCACCGCTATTTGTCGAAAATATACGGAAATATGTGCCGATCAGGCGGTTTCGCAGTAGATTCTTGTAAGGTCAGACAGCCTCCTCTCGTTAAATTTTTCTTGGAAAGAAGATGAATAAAAAAATCCTGTGCCAACAGATTATCAGCCGCCTGAAAGCTGATTATGAATTACTGCTGCGGGCGGCTAAGACTGCTCATGCTGCTGCTACCCATGCGGAGAATGTCCCCGATAATAAATATGCTACTCTTGGGCTTGAAGCATCATATTTGGCACAGGGGCAAGCAGATCGGGCTCAGGAAATTAAGCTGGCACTCCAGGATTTCAGGCAACTTGCTTTACAAAACTTTTCCACGGATGACCAAATTCGTCTGACCGCAGTGGTGCAATTGGGGGATGATAACGGTGGTGAGCGGCGGGTTTTTATCGGTCCTGCTGCCGGGGGCTTATTACTGGAGCACGATGGGGTAGAAATTATGATCATTACTCCGGCTTCGCCACTTGGGCGAGAGCTTATCGGGAAGCGTTGTGATGATGTGGTTGAGCTTAAGGGTGGGGTCGTTCGAGAGTATGAGATTATTTCGGTTTGCTGAATAGCGGTTAAATAACTACAACCTGCTGCCCATCAAAATTAACAATTTGTCCCGAGCGGATTTTGCAACGTTTGCGGAGTTCTACTTGCCCATCAACAGTTACATTGCCGTCGGCAATTACCATTTTTGCAGTCCCACCGCTGGGGCACATCCCGGTCAGTTTTAACAAGTTGTTAAGCTCGACATATTCATGTCCATCCAGATTGAATTCTTCCACTTAATTGCCCTTTCTATGTTGTTTGCTATTTTGTTGTTTTTTGCCGGTGGTTTTGGTCGCAACCCAAACTGCGTGGCGGTAACCACCTTTGCCGGGTCTTTCACAGCGAACGGCGAACCCACCGGCAGCAAGTCGTGCTTCAAAGGCAGGGTCGGGGTTTTCTCCCCAGATGGCGAACGTGCCGCCAGGTTTTAGGGCGGCGTGGGCGTGAGCAATAGCACGGCTACCATAGATCGGGTCGTTGCGAGGATCAGTTTGCGGGTGGGGGCCACGGTAGAGATCGAGGATAATGGCATCGAAGTTTGTAGCTGCTGATTGTTTGATCACGTCGGCAACATCGGCAATTTTAACGGTTACACGTGGGTCCCCAGCAGCGTTGTCGGTTAGTTCAGCTAGTGGCTGCAGGCACCACTCTAGAGTTTTGGGATTTAATTCAGCAGTTACCACGCTGGCGGTCGCTGGCAGCGCATCAAGCACTGCCCGCAGAGTGATTCCCATACCCAGTCCCCCGACCAGTACCTGCGGTCGTGGATGATTTGACAGGTTCTGACAGCCGATTTTGCCAAGGGCAATTTCAGAACGCTGCGATTTGCTGTTCATCAGGATTTGGGAGCCAATGGTGATGAGAAAGTCATTTTCCCCCCGCTGGCGGAGTTCCATTATTTCGTTGTCAGCGGTGATAAATTGATCCAAAATTTTCCAGGGTAGAGCCATGGTGATAAGTATTCCTAGTGGGAATTGGTGGAGTTAGATGATTTCGTGTTTCAACTGTAAAAATTCGTCGCGGGTGATCAGCCCATCTGCCAACATTCGATTAAGTTCTGATAGTTCCTTGATTTGTTCAGACCGAGGAGCATCAAGCAGCTTAATTTCTTGCGCGGTGTCATCATGTACCAATTGCAGATTGTCGTTTGTATTTCCCAGCTTAATTGATGCCATTCCACCCATCAGGCTGATTTCCAGAGTTCTATCCTTGAATGCCGGATCGGACATCAGGTCGACAATTTTTTGTTTATGTTCTTGAAACTTGTGATAAAAATAGTAGCCAGACAGTCCGAGGAGGACGATGCCAGCGATAAAGATAAGCCAGCGAAAATCGTAGATTCCTTTGATCAGAACAACCGTCGCACCAAGGCCAACCATTAGCAGAAGGTGAAGCACCAGCACCATGTAGCCGAGCATGACTCCGCTGAAAATATTTTTGTTTTGTTCGTTATTCAGATTCATTTTGTTATGCTTAATTCTGTGAGATAAAATTTGCAGAATCGTTCAACTTAGCGACCATGCGGTGCCAGTTTTTTGCCAAACTGAAAAAATCATAATTACGAACGATAGCACAGTTATGATAAATGATAAATCATATCCGTGTAACACGGAAAAATTGGGGTTCCAATGGAAATTCTTGGCATAGATGTCGGTGGTAGCAGTATCAAGGGGGCGGTTGTCGAAGTGGTTTCTGGAGAGTTGCTTTCAGAAACACGACATATTGAAACCCCACAGCCAGCAACGCCTGTGGCGGTGGTTAACACTATCTGCGAATTGACCAAATCATTTGCCTGGCATGGCGCGGTTGGTTGTGGTTTTCCAGCGGTAGTTCAAAACGGGATAGTCAAAACAGCTGCGAATATTGATGCTGATTGGCTTGGCGTTAATCTGTCGCAGTTGTTGCAGGGTGAAATGTCATTGTCGTGTACGGTCATCAATGATGCCGATGCTGCCGGGATTGCTGAAATGCAATTTGGCGCTGGAGTCGGGCGAATGGGCACAGTGCTGGTGCTGACTTTGGGAACCGGTATTGGATCGGCACTATTTTGTCGAGGTGAGCTTATGCCCAATCTGGAACTTGGTTCTATGGCGTTTAGAGGTGCCCCAGTAGAGCATTATGCTTCTGCCGCAGTACGAAAAAATGAAAATTTAAGTTGGCAGGTTTGGGCGGGGCGACTCAATGAATTTTTAAGTCGGGTCGAGCGCCTGTTTTCTCCTGAATTGATTATTATCGGTGGGGGCGTCAGCACCCAGCATGAAAATTTCTTTCCCCATCTTACCGCCCAAGCTGAATTGGTGCCGGCTCAGTTTTATAATCGAGCCGGAATTGTCGGTGCTGCTATGTTTGCTGCTGGCAGGGATCATAATTGAAACATGTGTTGCTTCAGCTTTTTATTGATTGTATCACTATCTACCAATCCCTGATCGGATAGCAGTTCTCCCCAGGTTTTCATGCCGCTGGCAACTTGGTGGTAAATAGTTGCAGGGTTGCCATCGAGCAAAATAGCTAGAATCAGCTCTTTGCGATTCATCCCTTGGTTACGCCAGTTACCGATATCTGCCAGTGTCACCTCAAAAAAGTTGCCCAGTTGCAGATCAACGATATGGTTTGCCAGTTGCTCCGGATTGCTGCCCAGTTGTCGGTAACGCTTATCGAGCTGTAACGCTGAGAGTTTCAGTTTTTTGAAGGTGTCGGGCCAGCGGTTGGTTTCGGCATAAATCTTTTTTACCTGGGTAATACTTTTTTTGCTGCGTTGGGCAAGGTCAAACAGGATCCATAATTGGGCTCCGTTTTCTCCCGCCATTTTAGCTTTTACGATGTTACGTTTATCAACTTTGTAAGCTAGGGAAAGAAATGAATTTTGGGTAGTCGCCAAAAAATATGGATCGGCGGCAGCAGATTTACGCTGATTATAACTACGATCTTGAAAGCAGTGACAGTTGATGGTTGATTCCGCCACAGAAATGGTTGGAATCAACAGTAATAGCAAAAAGAGAATCTTCTTCATGAGTAATGCCTCCGATATTTTGAGACAATATCATGGCCTAACGAAAATCATTTTGACCTATATCAAAAAACGCTAGTAATCTAATTGACTGATCCGGTTTTGCTGTTGAACTACCATTTTCCGTGTGATGCAGCCAGAGAGGATCAGCTGATTTTAGAAAAAGAGCGGCAAATGTTTGCGCGTAGCGAGTTTTTGCCGCTCCTCAACGCAGCTGTGGAACAGAGGGAACCAGCCAGTGGCGGCGCAACCCCGCGACCCTTGATTAAGCAACCCGTTATGGGGTTGAGGTTTCCAGCTTACCCCAATTTTTTCACAAACTCCGATTTCAGTTTCATGGCTCCAATACCATCAATTTTACAGTCGATATCGTGGTCGCCATCGACCAGACGAATATTTTTAACTTTGGTGCCAACTTTAACTACCAACGACGACCCTTTGACCTTGAGATCTTT
>DAOWKG010000334.1 GCA_030639985.1 Desulfuromonadaceae bacterium | reverse complement strand
GGCGGTTTATTGGTGTCCCCTATCGTTGGGGTGGTGAAGATCGTAGCAATGGCTTCGATTGCAGTGGTCTGACGATGGTTAGTTACCGTTTGAACGGCTTGAACCTGCCGCGTAATTCCCGAGCGCAATTCAAAGCGGGGCGCTATGTTGCTAAAAAGAATTTACGGCAGGGAGACTTGGTTTTTTTCGCCACCAAAGGGGGAACCCGGGTTACCCATGTCGGCATGTACATTGGTAATGGCAACTTCATCCACGCCCCCCGAACCGGAAAAACGGTACGGGTGGCAAAACTATCGAGTAATTTTTTTAAAAAAACCTATGTTGGTGGCAGAAGCTACCTTTAGGTTGACGGTGCTTTTCTCTTTCTCAGATCCAATCTCTAGCCAAAAAAGTCCTTGGCGACACTAATTTTTAAATAAAATGTAACTTTTTGATTTTTAATACGTTAACCCATAGATGATCGTGTTTTTTATAAACTTCGGGTGTGCGGTTACTTTGTTGTGACTTATATTTATCAGTACTGCTTATGTGCTCATTGTCTCTTAAGCTTTATGATATCTGCTCATTGAGACTTAAGCATATTAATATTACTTATATGCTTATTGGGGTTTTTTGGTTTTCTGGCTGGTGAGGCTGTACGCTTTATGTTACCTTTGGGCTACTTTAGTAAAAAAGTCAAGAACTGGAATGGCTATGTTGACTAACTTTCTGGAGATTAGTGGTGGATATTAGTAGGGTTTTGGTTGTTGATGCTGAAAATTTGATTTGTTATTCGCTGGCCAAAATGCTCAAGCGCATTGGTTGTGCCGTAGCTATTTCGAATACTGGTGCCGATGCTAATCTTAAGTTGGAAAGCTTTAACCCCGACTTGGTTATCCTTGATGCCTCCCTGCCTGATATTGATGGCTTGCAGCTGTTGGGGCAGCTAAAGGCCGTTAACAGTAAGTTGTCCATTATTTTTCTGTCGTCAAATTTTCACTCCGATCTGGCTTTTCAAGCATTTAGCCTCGGGGTGGAAGATTATATTGGCAAACCTTTTAATATGGATATGGTGGAGCAGTCAGTCCAGAAAGTATTTGTTAGAAAAAATCTGGAAGCTGATATAGCCGTTGTCCAACCGCAGCTTAGAAAAAAGAACCTGCCCGACAAACTTGTTGGTAACTGCCCGTCAATGGTTGAGATTTTTAAAACCATGAACACCTGTGCGCAGCAGGATTGTAAAACTATTCTTATTCTTGGTGAAAGTGGTACTGGAAAGGAGTTGATTGCCCACGGAATCCACGACCTTAGTGCGCGAAAAGATGCACCAATGGTTGAGGTTAACTGTGCTTCTATTCCCGATAATTTGTTGGAAAATGAGTTATTCGGGCATGAAAAGGGTGCATATACTGATGCCGGTAGTCGTGAAGTTGGCGTTTTTGAGCAAGCGGAAGGGGGCACTGTATTTCTGGATGAAATTGGAGATATGCCGCTAAATATGCAAGCTAAGGTTTTAAAAATTATTGAAAATAGAAAGTTTCGTCGCCTTGGTGGTTCTAGGGAGATAGAGGCTGATATCCGGATCATCGCAGCGACGAATCAAGATTTGTCAAAAATGGTAGAAGAGAAAACATTTCGTGGAGACCTCTTTTATCGATTAAATATGATGACTATCACCATAAAACCCCTGCGGGAACGAAAAAAATGTATTCCCAGTATGGTTGAATATTTTGTCGAGCGGCTTAATGATGAATATGGACGTGCGGTTGTCGGGGTCTCTAGTGAGGCGATGCGAGTGTTGATGGCTTACGATTGGCCCGGTAATGTTCGCGAACTGCGTAATGCGGTAGAGCGTGCCATGATGCTGGAGCAGGGACGGATATTGTCGGTAGATCACTTTTGTCAGGAAACTCGATCGAGTAATCTCAAGACTGGTGGCTGTGTTTTTGGTTGTGCTGTCCCTGTTGCGGCTACGATTGCCTTGCCGCCAGAGGGAATCAGTATTGAAGCGGTTGAGAAAGAGTATATTAAGCAGGCTTTGGCTCGTTATGATGGCAATCAAACCAAGGCGGCAAAGTGTCTGGGTTTGACCCTTGATACGTTACGCTATCGTCGGAAAAAATTTGGTCTGGAAAGTTACCCCGCTCAAAAAGCCCAAAATATTTCAACGCCAATAACTGATAGTGTCGATGTTCAGGTCCCCGCAAAAGAAAGTTCTGCCAGCTAAAACCCCCAGCTTTTTTCCACCATGGTTCTTAACATGTGTTGGCTGCATGCTTTGGAAACCGCTAGCAATAATTCAATCAGGCCATAGAGCTCTAATTGGTATTCCGAATAGATTACTAATCATCTTTAGTCGTATGGCAGATGAAGCAGCCTTCGTTGCTAGTCCCCCCGTCGGCGATAATACCGGTATAGTCCCAACGGAGCATATCGGGGTAATCGGTGCCGTGAGCCTTGTGGCAAGAGAGGCAAAAAACGTTAGCTGCACCTCTGGTTCCGGGTTGCAGTATGTCTCCCGGCTCGACAACCGAGCTTGCAACGTCGGGAAGGGTGCGTCGGGAGATCGGGGCGTCGACATTGTAAACCGTATAGGCCGCATATTCGCTCGAATCGCCGGGGAGAGGGACATTATTGGGGTGGCGGTGCCAGCCAGGGGTATTTTGATCATAGGAGCTCATACCTGGATGGCAGCGCATGCACAGGTCCGACATGCCCGAACCGGGTTCCAGTACGTCTCCCGAATTGCCCATCCACGGGTTATCCGGGCCATGACACCAATAGCAGGTGCCAGGGCCTACTAGAGTCGGAAACCCTGCTAGTTGACTGTCATCCCTGATGTATTCGTTATGATGGGTACTGTCGCGGTTTTGCAGGTCATCGGCTTCAAGTCCGGTGACGCCGAGTAAAAATCGATAACTGTCCCCTACGGTTTCTCCCGCGGGTTTATTGCCGCTATTTTTGTGATGTGATCCACGAATACTGTCCATCGGGTCGGTAATGTGAGCGCTGCCATGACAGCCATAGAGTCCGGCGCAGGTAAATTGTGACGGCATTGTATCGGGGTGACGGATTCCCTCACCAGCATTTTTCATCGGACCGCCGGGGGGAAAATTATGGATCGTATCCTGGGGCAACAGGTCAACGACATTATGCCCTTTGGTTTGCGAGGCGCCACTGCCTTTAGCGCCGCTGATGTAGGCAAAATTTCCTGCAGCGAGATCGGTGGGGTCGGTGTGCATCACCTGTGGTACACCGTTCACCATATTGGTGCTGACTGCTTGCGCATGGCAACCGATACAATTACCTGATCTGAGCAGATATGGATGCGGCTCCGTCGACCCATTGTAGGTCATGGCGGAGCCGTTTTGTGAGTTGTGCATGGTATGGCAATCTGAGCAGACTCCCCCCATTTGCGCCGGAAGGGCGGAGGGGAGAAGAACCAAGAGGATAAAAACCCCTCTGGTTAAAAGTATGTTCAGGGTTTTGAGCATGTTTGCCTGCGTTGTTGGCAGTAGCTATAAATGCCGACGATGGTCTGTCGGCATTTATAGCTACTAGAGTGGAAAACTAGTCTTTAGTGGTATGGCAGGCGAAGCAGCCTTTGTTGTCAAAGGCAGTTGATGTTCCTGCCACCATTTCCCCACCTGTTGCGATGTCGTTGTAGTCCCAGCGCAGCAAGTCGTCATGTGCTGAACCGTGAGCGCGGTGACAGGAGAGACACATCACGATATCATTAACACCCGCACCAGCAGCAAGTGGGTCGCTGACAGCAGCACCGGTTACTGAGGCCAGTGGTGCGATATAGTTGTAGGCCAAAGGACCAGCTGTGTAAAGTGCGCCATCGGCATTTGCATAATCAGCGTATTCGACGGGTCCTGCATTGCCCAAGGCGAAATCGCTTGGGTGGCGCAGCCATGGGTTGTTGCTAGCGGTGGTGGGGTCATCACCAGTGATGATCTCGCCGGTTCCTGAGTGGAACAAACCGTGACACTCGGCACATAGATAGCTGATTGTGGTTGCATCCAAGGAGCCGGTTGTTGTTGAATTTGCTGCAATCCGATCGGCACCACGATAGCCGTTATGATTGGCTGCGCTGACCGCCAGTTCCCAGTCAGCAGCTTCGGTTCCCATAATACCCTTCAAAAAACGGAAACTGCTCGCTACCGTATTGCCATTGATGTTGCTGTCGTCACCGTGGTGAGCGCCACGGATATCGCCAAAATCGTCGGCATTCGTGTGGTCACCGTGACAGCCGTTGGTTCCGGCACAGGTCAACTGCTGAGTCGTCCAATTGTCTGCAACGGCATTGCCGCCAGCTGCGGGGAAAGTAATGGCAACCCAGCCGGGTGGAGTCTGGCCCATACCATCTGGATCTGAAATCCCGACAACATTGTGTCCGAATTGATCTGCACCAGCTACCGATTCAACCATGTTGAATGTTCCACCAGCTAAGGAGTTGGTGGCAACGTTGTTGGTCAGAACGCCAGTAATGGTAACATAATCCGGCCCGTATTCTGACAAGGTTGGAGTCATGACATACGGAATATTGCCACCTACTACATTGGTACCGGTATGACAACCGACACAGTCTCCCGTGGTCAGTGAACCATGGAGACCATCACCAGTTACCGAAGCTCCACCCTGACTGTTGTGCATGGTGTGGCAGTCTGAACACTGACCAGCGACCTTGGCCCAGCCATTGGCACCGCAAAGCAGCAGTAGCATAAGGATCATCAGTCCTACTTTTGTTTTCATTTAAACCTCCATTTAATTGGTTGTGGCAGTTATTGTTTACTTATCTTTCGTGATACTTGCAAAAAACATGCCGCCCGTCTGTTTTTAATTTATCCTTATGATATCAGCTAGTTAAATTATACTTGATGGGTTTAATGATGTTTTGACTGGGGTTTTGCTGAGTGGAAAGGTCGGTCGTGGTGATATGCCCTAGCCAAACTGTGCAATTGCACAGTTTGGTAACAATAGACCATTGGCAGGCGGCTTTGCTGGCAAGTTTTCCCCTACGGGGTGCACTGTTGTTGATTTAACAAGTCAACAACATTCTCCCTCAGGGTTCCTGAAAAACGATGTTTGTTGGACGGGAGGCAATGGTGATAACCCCGAGCTCTTTTTCCGAGGGGATATCCATGACACTGACCTGCTGTTTGTCTGGCAGGGCACTGAACAACAGTCGGCGGTGGCGTGTCAGCACCAGGTCTTCCGGGCAACCGCCCAACGCTGCACGGCGGGCAACGAGCTGCTGACCGTACGGTAGAAAAGCGATGGCCTGCTCCCGGCATAGACCGATGATGAGGTTACGGTTGACTGGATCGGCGGTGAGTGTCCCCGGAATAAATGCGGTGGCGATATGCCCCAGGGTACGCCCGCTCGCCGGGTCGATTTTGAGAATCTGCCGTGAAAATTTATCGCTGACAAAGAGGGCCTGATCGGCATAGGCGATGTCATAGGGTTGCAGGCCGACATTGATGCTGTACAACGGAACCAGGGTTTGCGCCGGCATGACCTCCAGCTGCTGGTCTCTGGGGTAGAGTAGTGCTAGCCAGGGCTGCTGCTGGTAATCGAACGGATAGGCTTTGCCCGGTTGATAGTTGGTTGTCCGTTGCTGTTTGAGGAAACCGTTTGCAGCATCGATTTGCAGCAATTTATGGTTCTCCGGATCGCTGACATAGAGGGTCTTGCCGTCAGCGCTTATGCCGAGGTCGCCGGGCTGATCAGTCAGCGGCAGCGGGATACGATCGGTCAGGGTCTGGTTGATGGCATCAAATTTACGGATCTGGCGATAACGGCGATCGAGCAGATAGAGTAACTTCCGCTCGTTGTCGAGCACTATGTCGGCAATATCTTCACCGATGCCATAGGCGGCGACAATGCGGCAGGGATCGATCCGCGCCACATACAGAGTCTGAATGTCAGGGCAGAGGATATATAGCAGCTCATCTGCCAGGGGGCGCTGCTGCAACCATACCTGTAATTGCTGCGGTAGCGGCTGGTTCAGGTGTTGTATCGATAACCGGCTGTTGATGAACAAACAGCTACTGTCGCCCCGTTTTAGCTCCAGGGGTTGCGCTAACGGCAGCTCTGTCTGCTCCTGCCGTAACAGTTCCCCCGCCGGACTGGTGACTGTGAGTTGAAAGCGGATGCGGGTATAGAGACCGGTCGCCAGCGGGGAAGCGGCAAGCAGTTGTTGCGCTGCGTCAGGTTTGGTCTGGTGATTTGGGTCCGCTGTCAAAGGATACCATACGTCTGCCGCCAGGATTTCAATCTCGCTGAGGTTGATGTGCAGTTGTGTCTCGGTGGCTGAGTGGTTCAAAAAAAGCGACAGAAAACCTGCTGCGGTAAGATCGATATGCTCCTGCCGCAGGGGTGAGCCGGGGGAACAACCGTTTATGAACGTGATACCGAGGAGTAGAATAAGAAGGGAAAAGTGATGGTAAAACTTGTTCACGACAAGCCTCCGGGCTAATTTTTCGAGGTATGACAGTTACTGCAGAGACCGCCGCCACTGCTTTCAGCATAGCCCCAGCGCATCGCTTTATAGTAGGGCGAACCGTGGGCGCGGTGGCAGGAGAGGCAGTTAACGACACTGTCGCTGCTGGTAAAGTTGATCGTGGTGACAACGCTGCTGATTTCGGCAGCGGCCAGTGGCGTCGCCGGCAGGTAGTCGTGGCCGATACCGCCATATTCCCGGTATTCCGAATTCGCAGCGGTGTTGCTGAGGGCATAATCGGTTGGATGGCGCAACCAAGGGGAAGCGATGCCGCTGCTTTGATGAAAAGTACCATGACATTCGGCGCACAGATAACTGATAGTCGATGTGTCGGTTGTCTGCCCGGGACTGTCGATCCCTTTATACTGATTATGGGCCGAGGATGTGGGGCGATACTCCCAGTCACTGTCTTCAAATCCGTCGATGCCAACCAGCATGCGGTAACCGGCTGCCGGGCTGTGGTCGCTGCCGGGGGTGACGGCCCCGTTTGCGCCCAGGTGGTGAGCCCCGCGAATGGCATCAACGTTACTGTCCTTATCGTGGGAGCCGTGACAACCGTAGGTTCCGGCGCAGGTGATCTGCTCGTTGTTCCAACTCCCGCCGGAGCCCGGGGTGCTGCCATCGGCGGCCGGCAGCCCACCGTCATAACCGGGGGGGGTGAACAGGGTGCTGTCCGGGGTTGCAATGCCGACGACGTTGTGTCCTTTGTTATCATTGCTGATGACATACTTAAAGGTGCCGCCTGCGAGGGTGTCGACCTCAATCCCTGAAAAGCCATACTCTGCACCACCATCGAAAAGATTCAGGGTGTTGTGGATATAGGGGGTGCTGTTGCTGCCGTCATTGCCGCCGGTAT
>DAOWKG010000015.1 GCA_030639985.1 Desulfuromonadaceae bacterium | reverse complement strand
CCATCACTATCTTCCCATTCACTACTATCATTCGGGAAAGCATCCTCAGGATCAATCACCCCGTCACCATCAGAATCCTGATAGACATAGGCAATAACTTCGATGGCAAATGGTGCCAGGGCAACGCTAATAGTCCCATCGCTGACGCTAATGGCTATATCGGGATTATTACCGATTTGAGATGCGATAGGTGACCCGCTTAATTCACCAGTAGCGGCACTAAAAGTCGCCCATTCAGGCTTGTTAGCAATAGCAAAAACCAGGCTATCACCATCGAGATCATCACCAACAGGAATAAAAGAGTAGCCGGTCGTTGCCATCACCGAAGCGGCCGGAGCACCACCGATAACCGGAGGACGATTAGTATTGGTTACTGCTATGGCAATAGTTTCTGCATCACTCATAGAACCATCGGTGACACCGATCTGTACCGTGAAGTCGCCCGCCTGAGTATAATCAGGAGTCCAGTTAAATTGTTGCCGTTCCGCATCGAATACCGCCCCGACCGGAAGCCCGGTGGCGCTATAGCCCAAGTTATCGCCATTAATATCACTAGCCGAAACCACAAACACCAGTTCTGAATTTTCCGCTACGGTCTGGCTGCCAACAGCATCAAGAACAGGAGCCTTGTTGCCAATACCAACGGAAAAAGTAACTTCTTCGCTGTCATTAAGTGATCCGTCGGTGACACTGAATGTTACCCGATAGATGCCAGCCTGATCATCCTCTGGAATCCAATTGAAAGAATTGGTTGCAGTGGTAAAGATTGCCCCCGACGGCAGGTTGACTGCGCTGTAGGCAAGGGGATCGTCATCGGGATCACTGCCACTGATAATCAAATTACTGCTGCCCCCCTCAATTAAGCTCTGTGCCCCTACTAGCTCAAGCACTGGAGGACGATTAACGTTAGTTACATTGATTGTTACCATTTCTGAATCTGCAGCCACCCCATCACTGACCGTGAAGGTTACCGGATAAACCTGGGTATTTGTTGATGCCTGAAACTCTGGAGTCCAATTAAATGAGCGATTGGTAGGATTAAAAACCGCCCCCAACGGCAAACCCGTTGCCGTGTAACTTAAAGCATCGTTGTCGTGATCACTGCCAATTATTGTGAAGTTGAGTTCTGATCCTTCCGGCACGGTTTTGGTTCCAACCGGACTCAAAATCGGTAACCGGTTAATATCCCTAACAGTGATTACAAACGTCTCAGAATCGGTCAAAGAACCATCACTGACGGTAGCGGTAATATTATAGCTCCCCGCAGCATCATAATCAGTCGACCAAGCAAAGGTATTAGTTTGCGAATTGAATACTGCACCAGTCGGCATACCAGTGAAAAGGTAGCTTAAATTATCACCATCAGCATCGCTGGCAGTTATCGATATAGACTGGGTATCTCCCTCATCTACACTTTTATTGCCTATGGCCGCCAAAACCGGAGCGTGATTTACCGCAACATCGGTTACCGTAATCTGAATTGTCTCAGAAGCGGTATCGGTGCCATCAGAAACACTAAAAGTTATCGAATAGGTATTTGCTTGGGTTGAAGCTGGCGTCCATGAGAATGCCCCAGTAGCACTGTTGAATCCGGCACCATCGGGCAGGCTGGCAACGTTGTAGGTCAGGCTATCACCATCGGCATCGGTTGCCGAAATGGTAAAATTCAAAGAAACACCTTCAAGCACCGACTTATTGCCGATAGCAGCAAGTGCCGGAGGATTATTTTCGCTACTTACAGCCGAGCTATAAACCGTATTGGAATAGCTACTTTCATTCCCAGCAGCATCGTAAGCAGATACAGCAAAATAGTGGTCAAAATCGTCTGCTAAACCATTAACAGTAAAAGTCAGGGCATCCCCGACATCTATCGGAGAAACACCCTCAGCAGCGCCACTGCCAGCCAACGGAATCAACGCTCCAGTGTCATAATAAATTTTGTAACCGGCGACAACACTCGGGCTGGCATCCCAGGAGAGAGTGACTGTTTTTCCCCAAGCCACAGATGAGAGGAATACAGCAATCAATAAAGACAGGATGATTTTTACCAAAACAAATTTTCTCATTTTTCCCCCGTTACCCTTGAGGAGATAAAGTACCTATTATTACGACCATATTTTCTATGCTGCAACCGACAATAGATGCTCTATCAATTGTAGCACAGCCAAAAAAAAATACTCACCTCGTCGCCGAAGTGAGTATTTTCTCAAGTCCATATGTAAAAAAGGCTTGAAGAAGAACTCTTAATCTTCTTCGGCAACCCGGCGGTCCTACAAACAGGATCCGTGGCTTTGCGTCACCGGATTACTCCGGCTTTGCCCTTTCGGTAGATAGCTTTACGCTAAATATTTTTATCCACTTTACATAAATTTAAAAAACAAATCAAGGCAAAAGTAAGAGCTTGCCAATCTTCAAGGCATTGGTCCCTGCCCTCCCAGGACATTGACCCCTGCCACTTCCAGCATCCCGGCCAACTTGATCAAAGGCAGACCTATCAAAGAATTATAATCATCGCCGGCCATTTTTTCCATCAAAGCGATTCCTAACCCCTCAATTTTAAACGAACCAGCACAATCAAACGGTTTTTCCCGCTGCAGGTAATCATAAATCTGCTCATCATTCAGCGGCTTTAAACTAACCTTAAAGATCGCATAATCAGACTGCACCACACCGCTCTTACTATCCAGCAATACTAATCCAGTATAAAAACTGTGGGTCTTACCAGCCATCTGCTTCAATTGTTGAAATGCTGCCTGTAGACTACCCGCCTTACCAACCGAACGCTCACGCTGATCGACAAAAACCTGGTCTGCGCCAATAATCAGAGCATCGGGGTAGAGTTCTACTAAACTTTGAGCTTTTCCGAGAGCAAGATGCCTAACCAACAATGAGGGCGCAACATTAAGATCAATCACCTCTTTATAATCTGGAGCAACGGCGACGAAAGGCAGTTGTAATTGGCGTAACAATTGTTGCCGATAAGGGCTGGTCGATGCCAGCACAATTTTTCTCATAATAATTTCATCCCATCAACATAAGAACAACCTACAAAGCAGACTTTTTCTGCTGCTGAAAAACTAATCCATCCTGCAACCCAGCGGTAAATTTTTCACCTAACGATTTTGGTGCCAGGACCTGAACATGGGGAATAAAGGAGTAAAGCCATGCCAAAATTTCTTTATCACCAGTAGCTCCAAACCTTAAAATTAATGAACCATCAGGACATTCCTCAATCTGTTGTTCCGGGTGCCAAATTCGCTCCCGCACCAAATGGGCAACCTCTGAGCTGAAAGCCAATTCCAGTTGCTGGGCCTCACCCTCATCAATCAAACCAAAGGCGCTACCAGTTAGCATCTCAACTCGATAACCTTCAAGCACCTCAAAACGCTCATTTTTTAATTCTACGGCTTTGATTCGCTCCACCGCAAACAATCTGAGAGCGTTACGTTTATGGGCATAACCACCAATATACAAACCGTTTTTGAAAAAAAGGAGGGTATATGGATCAATCACATAGTGCTGCAATTGCCGTTGTGCAGGCCGATAGGAAATCTGGCAACGGCGCTGCTGCAGTAAAGCTTGACGTAAATCGATTAACAGTTGGTGCTGCTTGGAATAATCCTTAAAACCGTGAAATCGTGGCACCGATGCTTCGGCAATCCGCTCCAGATGAGCGACACTACGGGGCGGCAAATTGGAATGTATCCGTGAAAAAATAGCTTCGAGATCATCCTGAAATGGTGTCCCCTGCAAAAACTCCAACTGCCCCCGACACAAATAGAGGGTCATCAATTCTTCCAGAGAAAACGTGATCGGCGGCATGCGACTGAAACCGGAGATAAAACTGTAGAGTACTTGTCCGTCAACTTGACGTTCACTAACCAGCGGATAGCCAGTATCAATAATCGTCTGCAAATCCCGGTAAACCGTGCGTCTGGTAACCTGACACTCCTCCACCAACTCCAGCACTGTAGTACCACGTCGTGACTCGAGGATCCTGATTAAATTCAATAGCCGTGCCGCCTGACTGTATTTTTTTGCAACCCGACCGGGCTTACGTTTATTTATCATCGCTCTTTCTTACACAAAAATTCGACCCCATAAAAACTAACTACACTATCAATTATAAATTTATTTACCTACAATTTTTCAGCAAAACCACAATTTTGCTATACCCAGATAGCAGTTTATTGCAACTGATAGCTATTTTCCAGCAGTTTTCCTTTGACTTGGCGTAAAAAATCAGCAAAATTGGATAGCTTTGCATAATCGATATTTTCTCGTTGTCGTTAGTAGATGAAGCACAATAAATAGAGTCGCCAATTAAACAGTTTTCGATCAAGGAACCATAAAGTTATGAAAATCAGCATAGAATATTGCAACCAGTGAGGTTATCGCCCACGAGCTGCCAGTCTGGCAGCTAAAATTGAAAAACAATTTCCCATCAAGGTGGAAATGATTCCTTCAAGTGGCGGTATTTTTGAGATCGTGGTTGATGCCAACCTTATATACTCAAAAAAAGCTACTGGCATTTTTCCGGGAGAAGGAAACATTCTGGAAATGCTGCAAAAAATTTAACCTCTAATTATTTTCGTAGATATAAGGAGAAACACCATGCGCAACAATTATTTCAACTCACTCCCCTTCAGCCGCAAATTGCAAGAACTTGGCACCTGCCGGTTTATGGATGCTGATGAATTCACCGCTGGCAGCGATTATGCCAAAGGCAAAAAAATTGTTATTGTCGGTTGCGGCGCTCAGGGACTGAACCAGGGACTCAATATGCGTGATAGCGGCCTCGATGTTGCCTACACTTTACGCAGTGCTGCAATTGCGGAAAAACGGCAATCATACCGCAATGCCACCGACAATGGTTTTACCGTTGGCAGCTACGAAGAAATGTTGCCAACTGCCGATATCGTTATGAATCTTGCTCCCGACAAACAGCATAGCGATGTAGTCAACACGGTTATTCCCCTAATGCAGAAAAACGCAACCTTCTCTTACGCCCACGGCTTCAATATCGTTGAAGAAGGGGCCGATATCCGTAGTGATCTGACAGTCATCATGGTAGCACCTAAATGTCCCGGCAGTGAAGTACGGGAAGAGTACAAACGTGGCTTCGGCGTACCTACCCTGATTGCAGTTCACGGCGAAAACGATCCCAATGGTGATGGTCTCGAAATCGCTAAAGCACTCTGCTCCGCCCAAGGCGGTGACCGTGCCGGGGTGCTGGAATCATCCTTTATTGCCGAAGTAAAATCTGACTTGATGGGCGAGCAAACTATACTTTGCGGCATGCTCCAAGCCGGTTCATTACTCTGCTTTGATAAAATGGTCAATGATGGCATCGAAGCACCTTGGGCAGTTCAGTTGCTTCAATATGGCTGGGAAACCATTACCGAAGCCTTAAAACAAGGCGGCATCACCAATATGCTTGATCGTCTTGCCAACCCTGCCAAAATTGAAGCATTTGAACTGGCAGAAGAGCTTAAAGAGATCATGCGCCCACTGTTTGAAAAACATATGGATGACATCCTTTCTGGTGAGTTTTCCAAGACTATGATGGCAGATTGGGACAATAACGATCACAACCTGCTCAACTGGCGTGAACAAACCGGGCAAACGGCCTTTGAAAAAACAGTAGCACTCGGTGATATTTCGGAGCAGGAATTCTTTGACAAAGGCATTCTGATGGTTGCCATGGTTAAAGCCGGAGTTGAACTCGCCTTTGAAACCATGGTTATTTCCGGCATCGAACCAGAATCAGCTTATTACGAATCACTTCACGAAACTCCGCTGATTGCCAATACCATCGCCAGAAAAAAACTCTACGAAATGAATCGCATCATTTCCGATACTGCTGAATATGGTTGCTACCTGTTCGCCCATGCCTGTGTGCCATTGTTAAAAGACTTTATGGCTTCAATCGAAACCGATGTAATTGGCAAAGGGCTACAAAGTAAAGATAATGGGGTCGACAATCGGGACTTGGTAGAGATTAATGAAGAAATTCGTTCGCACCTGATTGAAGAAGTTGGTGAAGTTCTACGCGCAGCAATGGACGGAATGAAAGCAATAGCATAAGCTGTTATACTATCTGCAGATCACCTCTGAAAGAATGTAAAACCGTTCTAGGTAGCGGTGATCTGCAGATAAATAAACCTTCTCTGGACACAATTTGATGGCAACTGGCAAGTCGACAAATGACACTGAAAAATGCAACAAACTGGTCGCCGACATGCGCCAAGAGGAACGACAGCGGTTAACCGGGTATCGAGAACAGGCGCTGAAATTATTTCCACACGTATGTGGTCGCTGTGGCCGTGATTTTGAAGGCAAAAAAATTCGTGAGTTAACCGTACACCACATAGACCACAACCACGACAACAACCCACCTAATGGCAGCAACTGGGAATTACTCTGCATCTATT
>DAOWKG010000059.1 GCA_030639985.1 Desulfuromonadaceae bacterium | reverse complement strand
CGGTACCACCCAAGGTAAACGACGGGCGAATAATTGCCGGAAAGCCAATATCGTCAACCACGGCAATGGCTTCTTCGTAGTTATGAGCCAAACCTGAGCGAGGAACAGCAATATCGATATTTTCCATCGCCTGCTTGAACAAAGTACGATCTTCAGCTTTTTTGATCGGACCAAGTTTAGCCCCGATCAATTCAACATTATACTTATCCAGCACACCTGATTCGGCAACTGCAACAGCAGTATTAAGGGCAGTTTGGCCACCCAATGTCGGTAATACAGCATCGGGTCGCTCTTTAGCGATAATCTTGGTTAGCACTTCAGGGGTAACGGGTTCTATATAGGTACGATCGGCAAAATCGGGGTCGGTCATTATGGTCGCCGGATTGGAATTGAGCAGGACAACCTCATAACCTTCCTCTTTTAGTGCCTTACAAGCTTGGGTTCCAGAGTAATCAAACTCGCAGGCTTGTCCGATAACAATGGGACCGGCACCGATTATCAATATCTTCTTAATGTCTTCACGCTTCGGCATGGTTGATCCCTTTTTTGTGGTTTTTCATCATTTCAATAAAACGTTCAAACAGATAGTGCGCATCATGTGGCCCTGGTGATGCTTCAGGGTGATATTGGACCGAAAAAGCCGGAGCAGAGAGAAGCTGAATCCCCTCAACGGTATTATCATTCAAATTTATATGAGTCACTTTTACCTGATCAGACAAACTTTTTTCATCGACGGCAAAACCATGATTTTGTGACGTAATTTCGACCTGTTGCCGTTTATAATCGAGTACCGGTTGATTGCCGCCGCGATGGCCGAACTTAAGTTTGAAGGTTTTACCCCCAGAAGCAATTGAAAGGAGTTGGTGTCCCAAGCAGATGCCGAAAATCGGTACTTTACCAATAATGGCCTGGATGTTTTCTTGTGCATATTTAAGTGGTTCCGGGTCTCCGGGGCCATTACTTAGAAACACGCCGTCGGGATTCAGCTCCATAACCGCTTCTGCTGAGGTGTTTGCCGGTACCACCGTAACATCACAACCCAGACTAGTTAAATTGCGGAGGATATTGCGTTTAATGCCAAAATCGTAGGCAACGACTTTATATAACGCTTCAGATTTAGCACAATCGGCGTAACCTTTGCCTAATTCCCACAGCCCTTCAGTTGTCTGATATGGCTCTTTACAGGTTACTTCCTGCACCAGATCACGACCCACAATTGATGGTGCCAAACGGGCTTTGGCAATCAGACTTTCGGGGTCGGTATCGATTGAAGAGATAATCCCGGTCTGGGCACCAACAGTACGAATATGCCGAACCAGCGCCCGAGTATCTATCCCCTCAATACTGACAATATTATTCTCTTTGAGATAGGCATCAAGACTCATCTCGGAGCGAAAGTTGCTCGGATATGGGCACGCTTCTTTAACCACAAATCCAGACAGAAATGGTTGCCCAGATTCAACATCTTCGGAGTTGATCCCAGAATTACCAATCTGCGGATAAGTCATCGTGACAATTTCACCACAGTAGGAAGGATCGGTCAAAATCTCCTGATAACCGGTCATGCTGGTGTTGAAGACAACTTCTCCAGTTACTTCGCCCACTGTACCAAGTGCTTTGCCGGTAAAATACTTGCCATCAGCAAGTGCCAATACTGCTTTCATTGAGACCCCAATAGTTAATTGTTTACATTATGTTAATATGTTTAAGTAGCTGATAAATGGATAATATCACCTACTAAATACAGTTTTTCCTGCCAATAGGGTTTTAACTGCCCCACCCTTCATTGTCCAACCTATAAATGGCGTATTTTTACTCTTGGAATGGAGTTTATCAGCAGTAAACTCCCACTCTAGCTGCAGGTCAATCAGGGCAATATCGGCAATTGCACCCACCGACAAAGTACCGCGATCAATCCCAATAACCTGAGCCGGCTGAACTGTCAGCAAAGAAATCACTTGATTCAGGCTGATAACGTCATCATCGACCAACTTCAAGCTCAGTGGCAACAGTGATTCAAGACCGACGATTCCATTCATCGCAACGACAAATTCAACATTTTTTTCATCGTAATGGTGGGGTGCGTGATCGGTTGCAATGGCGTCAATGGTACCATCAGCTAAACCGGCACGAACAGCATCAACATCTTCCTGACT
>DAOWKG010000232.1 GCA_030639985.1 Desulfuromonadaceae bacterium | reverse complement strand
AGAATAATTATCCCCCCCTTGAGGCACATCAACAGATCCACAAAAACTTTGTCGATAAAGTTGTTTCCTATGCTGACAAGCTGAAAAACGGGGGAGCGCATGCCACCATCCGAAATTTTCAACTTTCTAAAAGATTGGCTCATCAGCCATATCGAAAAAGAAGATCGTGATGGTTACGGAAAGTACCTGAGAAATCGGTAAAGTTGTGATTTGTTGTTATTATAACTAGCGCTAGTTTGTATTAAGGGGACATGTCCATTGTTACGTGTCCCCTTAATACTTCATTTTACTGAAGCTTCCTCGACCATCTTCCACGCCTCAGCTACCAATGCATCTGCCAACTCATGCTGTGGCACCTTGCGCACCACCTCACCATGGCGAAACAGAATCCCCTGCCCCACCCCACCAGCGATGCCAAGATCGGCTTCACGAGCTTCACCAGGACCGTTCACCACACATCCCATTACCGCGATAGTCAATGGCTGGGGCAAATCGTGGAGTCGCTGTTCAACTTCTTCGGCAATAGCTATCAGCTCGATCTGACAACGACCACAAGTGGGACAGCTGACAAAAATCGGGCCATTTTCCCGCAACCGTAAACTTTTGAGAATTTCCCAACCAACCCGGACTTCCTCAACCGGATCACCCGTCAATGAAATTCTCAAGGTATCACCAAGGCCATCATATAACAGCGATCCCACCCCGATAGCGCTTTTGATCGTGCCACTCCAGGTGGTTCCCGCTTCGGTAATTCCAATATGGAGCGGATAATCTACCTCTCCGGCAAGTAACCGGTAAGCATCGACGGTTCTAGCAATATCGGAAGCTTTCAGGCTTACCTTTATTTCAGTATAGTTAAGATCTTCCAGAATGCGAATATGTCCCAGCGCACTTTCGACCATTGCTGTGGCGGTAGGGTGACCGTATTTTTGCAACAGGTCCCGTTCCAGTGACCCGGCATTAACCCCGATCCGAATCGGCACCTGCCGCTCGGCACAAGCCTTAACCACCTCCTCAACTTTCCAGCGTTCACCAATATTGCCGGGATTCAAGCGTAGTCCATCAACACCCTGTTCGATAGCGGTAATTGCCAACTGATAATCGAAATGGATATCGGCAATCAATGGTATCTGGCAACCCCGCTTTATCGCCCCAAGTGCCAAAGCTGCATCCATATCGGGAACCGCACAACGGATAATTTCGCATTTTGCACCCTCCAACGCTGCTATCTGGGCCAGCGTTGCCGGAACATCACGAGTATCGGTATTACACATTGACTGCACCCTGACGGGGGCATCGCCACCAATGGTAAGATTACCTAATTTGATCTGACGGGTTTTATGGCGCAATGGCTTACTCCTTGGTTATTAGTGAAACTTGGCATGGCGCAGTCTATCCAAATTAGCAGTTATGAGCAAGTAGCGGGAAACCAATATGTTTGACACCATTCGCTGTGCGGGGGTACTCTGCGCTACCAATCCGAAAGCAACCGGACAACCCCTACAAATAGTAAAGAAGTGCAACGATGAAAAAACCATTAAAAAAGAAATCAACCCATAAATCAGCGCAACCAGAAACTCTGAAGTTGACCATCGATTGTCTTGATAAAGACGGGATCGGACTTGCTCCGCATGAAAATCGTACGGCAGTGGTACAGGGAGCTTTTCCGGGAGAAACAGTTATTGCCGAAGTTGAACACACTGGCAGAACCCACATCTTCACCCACCTGCGCAGGGTACTGCGTAATTCACCCCAACGGACGGCCAATATTGCCTGCAAACAGGAGCAGAACTGTCTTGGTTGTCCGCTGATCGGCATGAAGTATGGGGATCAACTGCTGTTCAAACAACAGCGGGTTGCCGAGGCATTACAACAACAAGGATTGCTGGATGACGTCAAGGTTCTACCGGTACTACCATCTGATCCCCCCTTTGGCTACCGGGCCAGTGCCAAGCTGACTTTTGCTCGTAGCCGGGAAAAAGTATTGATAGGCCTTTATAAACGTGGCACCCATGAGGTAATTGATTGTCCCGATTGTCCGGTCCACCATCCTTTAATCAATAAAATTGTCGCCGTGGTTCGTGACGAAGTGCAACGGCAAAAAGTTTCGGTATATAATCACCGCCACCAACACGGGTTGCTCCGCTACCTGTTAATTCGGGTCAGTCCCATCAGTGGCAAAGCACTGGTCACCTTCGTCAGTAATTTTCGCGACCTTCAGCAACTGCCAAAACTGGCAAAATGGTTAACTCGCAGAGTTCCAGAAGTTATTGGGGTCCATCAAAACATCAATAGTTCCACCGGCAATGTCATCATGGGAGATAAAACCATCAAGCTGTGCGGCCTGCCCGATTTGATTGAAACCTGTGGCAGCATCCGCTTGCGGATTGCCCCAGAATCTTTTTTTCAAATCAACACCCTGCAAGCCACCAATATTTATGCCTTGGTACGCAAGTGGGCAAATCTGTCCAAACAAGATACTGCCATCGATCTTTACTGTGGTATTGGCGGGATTGCTTTACACTTGGGGAAAGATGCCTGGCAGGTTGATGGGATTGAGTATGTTGATGAGGCGGTTCGCAATGCCGCTGAAAACGCCCGTTTAAACGATTTGCATAACTGTCGTTTTTTTGCCGGAGATGCCACCGAAGAGCTACAAAAATACGACAGCCAAAAAACACCGACGCTGGTCACCGTTAACCCACCCCGCAAAGGGTGTAGCGAAGAGTTGCTGCAGACCCTCTATCAGCTTCAACCAAAACAGATTATCTACATTTCGTGTGATCCAGACAGTCTTTGCCGAGACTTAAAAATCTTGACCAGCAACGGCTATAAAATTAAGCAATTACAACCAGTTGATATGTTCCCACAGACGGCCCATATCGAAACCGTAGTACAGTTGACTTTAATTTAAAGGTTGATAGTCACAGTGGCAGCGCAAGCATAAGAATAGAATTCAGGGGACAAAGTACTCGCTACCTGTCCCGAATGGCGCTAGGTTAAGCAATTTTAGCTACTTTAGTAAGGTTTTTAACTTTGTTTTGAACTGCCCATCCCGTGTAACGCAGCCGGAATGGAACAGTTGATTTGAGAAAAAGAGCGGCAAATGTTTGAAGGCGTAGCCTGAGTTTTTGCCGCTCCTCAAAGTAACTGTTTCATGGAGGGAACCCGCCATCGGTGGGCAAGGAGGTCGGGCACATTTTTCTGCGTACTCTTTTGTGGGGTACAAAAGAGTATAGCGACGAGTGGGGGCGCAACCCCACGACCTCTTTGGTTGTTAACCCGTTATCTGGGTGCACGTAACAAGTACATGTCCCCCTGAATCCGGCAAGTCATAAAATCAGACCGATGAAGGAATATCCATTGCACTAAAAATACAGCGAATTAAATTACTTAGCAATTTCTCATCTTCACGACCTTTTTCCATCACAATTTTGCGTTTCCGGCTACGCGGAAAACCATTAACAGAATGTTCAATCATCTGGCCAGTTTGCAGGTATTCACAAACCAATCCTTTTGACATAAAAGCTATCCCATCACCAGAAAGAACCATCTGGCAGGTCAAGCGTAAATCATCTGATGTTGCTACCGTAGCAAAATCATTCAGATTTTTCCCCTGCCCTTCCAATCCAGTCATCAATAATTGTTTGGAACTGCACCCGTCCTCCCGAACAAACAATGAAAACTGGAACAATTCATCAACATCACACTGTTGGGTCGGAAAATTTAAATTCGGCGAAGAAACAAAGACCAGTTCATCATCTGGCAACGGGAATGTTTTAAATGCACTCAAATCGTCCTTGGGGCAATGTTCAATAACCGAAATATCAAACTCTTTATTTAGTATACCTAACAGCGCCTGATCAGAATTATGAAGTAAAAAATTAAGATCAATCTGAGTACCACCATTATCCAACATGAAACGGTTCAAAACTCTCGGCAGATAGATCGCTCCAAAAGTTGAGGTACAACAGAATGAAACTTTTTTTCTATAACTGATTTGTGACAACCGGGCCAACAACGACTCTTCTGCACCAAGAATCTGCCGAGCACTATTAAGAACTATTTCACCAACTGCCGTTAGTTTCAAAGCCGCACCAGACCTATCAAACAGTGAATGATCAAACGCTTCTTCCAAAATTTTGATCCTTTGCGATACCGCAGATTGGGTCAAATGCAGACTTCGAGCTGCCTTGGAAAAGCTCCCAGTTTCAACCACCGTGACGAGTGTTTTAAAGTACCTAGTTTCCATTCGACCATCCATTCAAGTATTTGAATATAAAGAATTAATCCCATTACTGTAGCTAATATACCTATTAAAATGATTCGCTTCAATAGAATTCTAATGGCGTGTACTCTGTGCCATGTGAAAAATTACCATGTATATGGTTTTTTAAATGTTTTCCGCAAGAAAGGAGGGCAATTAAACCTGCGGAATAGCTACCAAATTCAAGAAAATAAAGCCTAAAGCAGTAAGTTAATATTTTTGAGTAACCAAAGGAGGCAACATGTTATTCAAGTCAACCGGCACTAAAACCGGCAGGCTGGTGAGCGTACTTCTTCTGGTGATGTTCTTGGCCGCATGTGCCACGGGCGCAATCAGAGAAAAAATGCTCAGCATGCCGCAAGTTGAAGGTGCCAGCTATGTGGGACAGGACACCTGTCTCGAATGCCATGACGACATGGCAGAAGCTTTCAGTCACAACGTTCACGGACGTTTGGCTGACTTCGAAATGATGGGTGCGGAAAAAGGCTGCGAAACCTGCCACGGTCCCGGTAGCCTGCACGTTGATGGAGATGGAGATACCGATAAGATTCTCCGCCCGGCAGAATTGTCTGCCGAAGAGACTGGCGCTATCTGTGCCACCTGTCATACCGACGGTGACCTGATGGACTGGACTCACAGTGAGCATGCACTAGCTGATCTCAGCTGTACCGACTGCCACGCCATGCACGCTGAAGAACCTCTTAAAGCCAGCCTGAAGCAAGAAGATCCTGAGCTTTGCTATTCCTGTCACCAGGAAATGCAAGCCAAGGCCAACTTTCCATCTCATCACCCGATCAAAGAGGGCAAGATGAGCTGCGGCGACTGCCACAATCCGCACGGTGAGTTGAACACCCATGAGCGCACTAACGATCTGTGCCTTGACTGTCACACCCGTTATCAGGGTCCATTTGTGTTCGGTCACGCCCCGGTTGAAGACGACTGTACAACCTGCCACGATCCACATGGTTCGGTTGCCAACAATCTATTAGTGCAGAATGAGCCGTTCCTATGTCTGCAGTGCCATGAAGGTCACTTCCACCTACTGCGTGCGTCTAACTTTGATGATGCCGATGGTATAGCACCAACAGAGGCAGCCAATATAGTCAATAGTGCACACGGAACTGAAGGGTTTCAAACATCATTCGGCACCAAGTGTACTACCTGCCACAAGGTTGTTCACGGCAGCGATTTTCCGTCACAGCCACTTAGTGGTCACGGGCTGACCCGTTAAACTTTAGGAGGTTAAAATGAAGCAACGCCATTTATGGCTGGTTGCATTGCTGTCCATCCTGACCTTAATGACGACCACCACCTTGGCAATCGCTAGTGAAGCAGTAACCAGCGGCCATGTGGAAGTCGGCATTTCGGGCATGAATACAGATGACAGCCCTGCACGCGTCAACGAATATGTCAAAACATCAAATGATGACAATAACACTGTTAACCCTGCAATAAATCTTGGGGTAGATTTTTTTGATGCAGGGATCTCTGTTGGAGTTGAAGCAGACGTTAAAGGTTCCGATAATTACGATTTTTCTCTCGGAGCTGACATCAACAGAGTCTTCCGCATCAACCTTGATTACCAAGCTTTCGAACACTGGAAGGATCATGAGACCCTAGATCAAATGGGAGCAACCGGTCGAGATGACACCGGAGGCAGCCAACCTAGTGTTACTACAGATAAAATCATGGCGGAATTAGCAGAGCTGGCTACTCCAATAACCGTAGTCGGTGGTGGCAGTCTTGACTATGATCCACGTGTGGCTTATGAGCAAGAATTAGCCAATGAATACATTGTTACGCGGCGTGAACTTGAAAGTGAAGTTGAATTGATGGTTCCGGCACTTCCCAACGTGACTTTTCATGCAGGATTGCGCATCGAAACCCGCCAAGGAATGGAGCAAGCTATTGGCGTGCAAAAATGTGATTCATGTCACGTTTCTGCAAAGGGTAAAAATATTGATGAGCGCACCGAAGATTTTACCTTTGGAGCAACAGGCAAGTTTGGCATAGTTACAGTGGATTACGATTATTTGAATCGTACTTTCGCCGAGAATAGTGCGGCACCTGTTTTCTCTTTTGAAGATGCAGGCAACGGTACAGCCTACAATCTTCTTTATGAAAATGGTGATTTCGATTTTGCCCGGACACCTGACTCTGAAAAAGACACTCACTCACTAAAAGCACGAGTTGATCTACCTAAGAGTACCAGCGTGACGGCCAGTTATGTTAATTCTGAAATTGAAAGTTCAAAATCGGAAACTCAAGGTGAATATACGCTTCTTGACGGCGATACCCTGAAGACCGAATATGAATCTTTTGGCGCTAATATCGCGACAAGATTTGGCAAGAACATCAGCCTATCTCTACACGGCAACATGTCTGAGATTGATGCTAAACACAATGAAATCTATTTCGCTGCTCGCGATGACGGTGGTTCCGCAGAAGCTGCATTTCCAGGTGATGATACCGATGCCTGGCACTCTGCCGAAGCACGTGAAACTAGCGAGATTGGTGTTGACCTCGTCTATCGTTTAGCAAAAGCAACAAGCTTGCGACTCGGGTACGAATATGAACTCGTTGATCGTGCAGAAGAAGAGCTGGGCGAAACAAAAACCCACACACTGAAAGCTGCCTTAAAAACACGTATCAACAACTCACTTTCAGGGCGTTTCAGCTACCAGTATCAAGACATTGAAGAACCACTTGCTGGGGCCCATGTAGGCATCGCACAAGGGGCAGTACTTGCCGATGGAACAACGGCTATTCAGGATGGAGACTCTGGTCTCTGGTATTTCACTACTGCTGATTTTGCCCTTCCATCTGAAAAATTATGGTATTGGAGTGATGTATATCCGAACAGAACTCTGGAGTCTACCAACCAGCCAGAGTCAGTCCATGAAGCTAAAGTCAACACAACATGGACAGCCAATGCAAATATGGCAGCAACGCTGTTTGCCCGAGTACGTTTTGAGGAAAATGATCGCGTCGATTATGAGCAAACAACCTACGTTCCTGGTATTAGTTTCTGGTATGCACCAAACAGTAAAATGAACCTGACCATGGCCTACACATTCAATAAACAAGAAACTGAAAATCGGATGTGTGT